>NZ_DATNJW010000201.1:0-8984 GCF_035603715.1 Mycobacterium sp.
TCGTTCACGAGAAGAATTTGGTGTACGTCCTATGTCAACGCATATGCAGATGCTGCGATTGCTGGACGGCTCCGAGGATAACCTGCTTCGATGCCGGAAGCAAGGAGCCCCTCCGCCGCGTCTGGGGATGCTAGCTGGGAACTGCTACTCCCGAACTCCAGCGTACGCCGTCGCCAGCCGTCATTTCACTGACCGCGAACCCGTTTGCAGCGCCGAAGTCCAGCACCTCTGCGGGCAGATCAGCCGCCGTACTCATCGCGATCACCGCCGGACCAGCGCCCGAAAGCACAGCTGCCACGTTGTAACGGCGCAATAGCCGCAGAAATTCCGCCGACGAGGGCATCGCGGGCGCGCGGTGCGGCTGGTGGAGCACGTCCTCGGTGGCGGCCATCAGCAGGTCAGGCCGCTCGGTGAGCGCCACCACCAGCAGCGCCGCACGGCTGACGTTGAAGCGGGCGTCCTCGTGGCTGACCTGGGTGGGCAGCAGCACTCGCGCCTCCACCGTCGAGGAGCGTTCGGTGGGAATGGCCGGGAACAGGCGGATATCGGGATGCAGCCGCAGCGGCGCCGCCGAGTAAGCCGGCGGGCCGGCACTCGAGTCGGTCCACGAGACGACCGCGCCACCCAGTACCGCCGCGGCCGCGTTGTCGGGATGCCCTTCGAATTCCGACGCCAACTGGATCAGCTCGGCCTGGCCCAACGGTGTCAAACCCGCCTGTGCGAGCAGACCATTGACCGCGGCAAGACCGCCGACGACTGCCGCCGCCGACGACCCGAGCCCGCGCGAGTGCGGGATTGCGTTGCGGCACCGAACTTTCAGCCCGGATGCACCGACACCGGCGGCCTTCAGCCCGTGCTCGACGGCGCGGACAACCAGATGGCCGGAGTCGAGCAGCAGCTCCCCGGCGCCCTCCCCCTCGACCTCGACGAGCAGCCCGGAATCAGTTGTCTCGACGATGATTTCGTCATAGAGGCTCAATGCCAGCCCGAGACTGTCGAAGCCCGGGCCCAGGTTGGCACTGGAGGCCGCGACCACCGAACTGGCCAGCAGCCCGGAAGCAAGCACTAGACCAACCCCAGCTTCGCGACGACGGCGACGGGGTCGACGGGAACCGGCGCAGGCGTCGGCATGTCCCGCAGCGCGGTGTCGGGATCCTTGAGGCCGTTACCGGTCACCGTGCAGACCACGGTCGAGCCCGGCTTGACCCAGCCGTCGTCGACGGATTTGAGCAGACCGGCGATGCTGGCCGCCGAAGCCGGCTCGACGAAGACGCCCTCGGCACCCGCCACCAGGTGATATGCGGCGAGAATCTCGTCATCGGTGGCAGCCAGAAAGCGGCCGTTGGACTGTTCCTGCGCCGCGACCGCGGGCCCCCACGACGCCGGCGAGCCGATGCGGATCGCGGTGGCAATGGTCTCGGGATTGCTCACCGGTTGGCCGGACACCAACGGCGCCGCGCCCGCGGCTTGGGTGCCCAGCATGCGCGGCAGCTTGTCGATCACACCGTCAGCGTGGTACTCGGTGTAGCCCTTCCAGTACGCCGTGATGTTGCCCGCGTTGCCGACCGGCAGGGCATGAATGTCGGGTGCATAACCCAACACGTCGACGATCTCGAACGCCGCCGTCTTCTGACCCTCGATACGAACCGGGTTGACCGAGTTGACCAATGCGATCGTCGGGAAATCGGCGACGATCTTGCGGGCGACCTCGAGGCAGTCGTCGAAGTTGCCGTCGATCTGAATGATCTTGGCGCCGTGCATGACGGCCTGCGCGAGCTTGCCCATCGCGATCTTGCCCTGCGGAATCAGTACCGCGCAGGTGATGCCGGCGCGGGCCGCATACGCCGCGGCCGACGCCGACGTGTTCCCCGTCGACGCGCACATCACCGCCTGTTGGCCGCGGGCCACCGCGTCGGTGACGGCCATCGTCATGCCGCGGTCCTTGAAAGAGCCGGTGGGATTGAGGCCCTCGACCTTGAGGTGCACCGTGCACCCGGTCTTCGCCGACAGGCGGGGTGCGGGAATCAGCGGCGTGCCACCCTCGAACAGCGTGACGGGAACCCAGTCGTCGCCGACCGGCAACCGGTCCCGGTACGCCTCGATCAGGCCGGGCCACCGCTGATGGACGGCGGCCTTGAACGAACTCATACGTTGGTTCCTTCCAGCCGCAAGACGCTGGCCACACCTTGCACCACGTCGAGGTCGGCCAGCGCGTCAACGGTTTCGGACAGGGCGGCGTCGGTGGCGGTGTGGGTGACCACCACGACGCGAGCGCCGACGCGGCGTCCTCCCTCGCCCACCACGCCCTCCTGGCGGACTTCGGCGATGCTGACTTCGCGCTTGGCGAATTCGGCCGCGACCGTGGCCAATACACCGGGCTTGTCCGCGACGTCCATGCTGACGTAATAGCGGGTCTCGATCACGCCCATCGGGGCGACCGGCAGCTGAGCGTACTTGGACTCTTTGGGCGCACGGCTACCCAGCACCCGGTTACGGGCCGCCATCACCAGATCGCCGGTCACCGCCGATGCGGTCGGCGCTCCACCGGCCCCCTGGCCATAGAACATCAGCCTGCCCGCGGCCTCAGCCTCGACCACCACGGCGTTGAACGCACCGTTGACCGTCGCCAGCGGGTGCTCCAGCGGCACCAGCGCGGGATATACCCGAGCCGAAACCCGCTGTTGCCCATCGTCGGTGGTAATCCGCTCGCAGATCGACAACAGTTTGATCGTGCAGCCCAATGCGCGTGCCGTCACGAAATCATCCGGGCTGATCTTGGTGATGCCCTCGCGATAGACGTCATCGGCGGTCACCCGGGTGTGGAAGGCGATGGACGCCAGGATGGCGGCCTTTGCTGCGGCGTCGAAACCTTCCACGTCGGCGGTCGGGTCCGCCTCGGCGTAGCCGAGCGCACTCGCGTCGGCCAGAGCCGACTTGTAATCGGCGCCGGTGCTGTCCATTTCAGACAGGATGTAGTTGGTGGTGCCGTTGACGATGCCGGCCACCCGCTGCACCGTGTCGCCGGCCAGCGACTGGGTCAGTGGGCGGATCACCGGGATGGCGCCGGCCACGGCGGCCTCGAAATACAGGTCGACGTGGGCGTTTTCGGCGGCCTGCGCCAACTCACCGGTGGACACCGAGAGCAGGGCCTTGTTCGCCGTCACGACCGACTTGCCGTGCTCGAGCGCGGACAGGATCGCTTTGCGCGACGGTTCGACCGGCCCCATCACTTCGATCACGATGTCGACGTCGTCACGGGAGACGAGCGTGTCGATGTCGTCGGTGAGCAGGTCGACGGGCACACCGCGGTCGTCGGCTACCCGGCGTACGCCGATGCCGCGCAGTATCAGCGGCGCCCCGACCCGGGCGGCGAGGTCGTCAGCGCTCTCCTCGATGATGCGAACGACCTCACTGCCCACATTGCCGAGCCCCAATACCGCTACACCGACCGGCTTTTCATCGCTGCTCACGCTTCACCTCACTTCCAGACTCAACAGATCGTCGACCGTCTCCCTGCGCAGAATCAGACGGGCCCGTCCGTCACGCACGGCCACCACCGCGGGGCGACCGATCAGGTTGTAACGGCTCGACAACGAATAGCAGTAGGCGCCGGTTGCGGCCACCGCAACCAGATCGCCCGGCGTGATGTCATCGGGTACCCAGGTATCACGAACCACGATATCGCCACTTTCGCAATGCTTTCCGACGATACGAGCGATCGTCGGTGCGGCTTCGGTGGCGCGGGAGACCAGACGCACGTCGTAATCGGCGCCGTACAGCGAGGTGCGGATGTTGTCGCTCATGCCGCCGTCCACGCTGACGTAACGCCGGTGCGCCGTCGCGCTGACGCCGACGTCTTTGACGGTGCCGACCTGGTAGAGGGTGATGGTCCCGGGTCCGGCGATGGCGCGCCCGGGTTCGACCACCAGTCGTGGCACCGGCAAACCCACCGCCGCGGACTCGTTACGCACGATGCCGCTGAGCTTGTCGGCGAGTTCGGCCACCGGAGGTGGATCGTCGTTGGGTAGATACGAGATGCCAAGGCCGCCACCGAGGTCGACGGTAGCGATCTGCGAGGTCTTGTCGACCCCGAACTCGGCGACCACGTCGCGCAGCAGACCGATGACGCGGTGCGCGGCGATTTCGAAGCCGCCGACGTCGAAGATCTGCGAGCCGATGTGGCTGTGCAGGCCCACCAGGCGGAGGTGATCGCTGGCGAACACCCTGCGAACCGCGTCCATGGCCGCGCCGTTGGCCAGCGACAACCCGAACTTCTGGTCTTCGTGGGCGGTGGAGATGAACTCGTGGGTGTGGGCCTCGACGCCGACGGTGACCCGGACCAGCACATCCTGGACGATGCCCGCCTCGCCCGCAATGGCGTCGAGGCGCTCGATCTCGATCATCGAGTCGACAACGACATGAGCGATGCCGGCCTTGACGGCAGCGGTCAGTTCATCGATCGATTTGTTGTTGCCGTGCAACGCGATCCGTTCAGGCGGGAAGTCGGCGTGCAATGCGACCGCGAGTTCGCCGCCGGTGCAAACGTCCAGCGACAGCCCTTCCTCGTCGATCCAGCGTGCTATTTCGCTGGACAGGAAGGCCTTTCCGGCATAGTGCACGTTGGCGCCACCGCCGAATGCCGTGGCGATCTCGCGGCACCGCGACCGGAAGTCGTCTTCATCGATCACGAACAGCGGTGTGCCGTATTCCTGGGCGAGCGACCGCAGCGAGACGCCTGCAATGCTGACAATTCCATCGTCGCCGCGAACAACGTTGCGCGGCCACACGTTCGGGGCCAGTTCCAGCAATTCGTAAGTGCTCGACGGACACGGCGGAACACCGGAGTGGTGAAACTCCTCAGCGTGCCGGGGTCCGGCCGGATGCGCGTTCACATTCGCTCCGGAGCGCTGACACCCAAGATCGCCAGCCCATTGGCGATCACCTGGCGGGTCGCCTGGCACAGCGCCAGCCGAGCGGTGTGCAGTTCGTTGGGCTCCTCGTCGCCCTGTGGCAATACCCGGCACGAGTCGTAGAACCGGTGGTAGTCGCCGGCGAGGTCTTCGAGATAGCGGCACACCCGGTGCGGCTCACGCAGTGCGGCCGCGGTTTTCAGCACCCTGGGGAACTCACCCAGGTTGCGAATGAGCGCGCCCTCCTTGTCGTGGGTGAGCAAGTCGAGGTGGTCGGTGTCGGGGATCAGGCCCAGCTCGGCGGCGTTGCGGGCCAGTGCGGAAAGCCGGGCGTGCGCGTATTGCACGTAGTAGACCGGGTTTTCGTTGGAGGCCGACGACCACAGCGCAAGGTCGATGTCGATCGGGGTGTCCACCGACGACCGGATCAGGCTGTAGCGCGCGGCGTCGACACCGATCGCCTCGACCAGATCGTCGAGCGTGATCACCGTGCCCGCCCGCTTGCTCATCTTCACCGGTTGCCCGTCGCGGACCAGGTTGACCATCTGGCCGATGAGCACCTCGACGGAGGCCGGGTCGTCGCCGAATGCCTCGGCCGCAGCCTTCAGTCGGGAGATGTAGCCGTGGTGATCGGCGCCGAGCATGTAGATACACAGGTCGAAACCTCGCCCGCGCTTGTCCAGATAGTAGGCGAGATCGCCCGCGATGTAGGCGTGCTTGCCATCGCTCTTGATCACGACGCGGTCCTTGTCATCGCCAAAAGCACTGGTGCGCAACCAGGTTGCGCCGTCCTTCTCGTAGATGTTGCCGTTCTCGCGCAGGCGCGCAATCGCCTGCTCGACGCGGCCACTGGTGTGCATCGACTCCTCGTGGGTATAGACGTCGAAGTCGACACCGAAGTCGTGCAGCGATTTCTTGATGTGGGCGAACATCAAGTCGACGCCGATCCGCCGGAACGTCTCGTGCTGTTCGGCGTCGGGCTGGCTCAGTGCATCTGGTGCCTGCTGCAAAACTTGCGCGGCGATGTCGGCGATGTAGCTGCCCGCGTAGCCGTCGTCCGGAGTGGGCTCACCTTTGGCGGCGGCGATCAGCGAGTTGGCGAACCGGTCGATCTGCGCGCCGTGGTCGTTGAAGTAGTACTCGCGTACCACGTCGGCGCCCTGCGTGGTGAGCAGCCGCCCCAGCGCATCGCCGACAGCCGCCCAGCGGGTGCCACCGATGTGGATGGGTCCGGTCGGGTTGGCCGAGACGAACTCGAGGTTGATGTTATGGCCGGCCTGGGCGTCGGAGTTGCCGTAGGTGTGGCCGGCGTCGATGACGTTGTTGACGATCAGACCCTGCGCCGAGGCGTCCAGCCGTAGGTTGATGAAGCCGGGTCCGGCGACCTCCGCCGAGGCGATGCCGTCGGCCTGGGCCAGTGCGTCGGCGAGCCATCCGGCCAGCTCGCGGGGGTTGGCACCGACTTTTTTGGCGAGCTGCAGCGCCAAGTTGCTGGCGTAATCGCCGTGCTCGGGGTTGCGTGGCCGCTCGACGGTGATCGCCGACGGCAGCGCGGCCGTGTCGAGCGCATGCTCGGCCAGCACCGCGGTCGCGGTGGCCTTCAGCAGCTCGGCAAGATCGGCGGGATTCACGCAGGCCATCCTATGGGCTGAGGTCCTCTGGCTTCGAATCCATTCCGGTGCCCAGCAGGCCGTCGTGATGCGTTAGTCTGTCGTGGCCCGTTGGCGCAGCATTTGTCGTGTGCGCCCCCGTAGCTCAGGGGATAGAGCGTCTGCCTCCGGAGCAGAAGGCCGCAGGTTCGAATCCTGCCGGGGGCACCAGCGTTTCCCCAGGTAGAGCCCATTTTTGGGGCCTATCTCCCGACGCCGTCTGATCCAGGTCGGATGCCTGCCCCGCTGCGGTTGTTTGCTGCCGCCAACCCGCCCTGGTGGATCGGCCCGAGGAACTCCCGTTGCTCAGTTTTGCCTAGTCATTCCTATTCAGACACGCCAACACGCCTTTTGTACCTAACATTCTTAAGTCGATCCCGCGTAGAATTGCAGGCAAATCAATTGTGCTATTAAGCATCATCAATAAACGTAAGGAAATGAAGTGACCGCTCCGATTTTCGGTACTAACCAGCGGGCCGACGTTCTGGTCAACATGACCGCCGATGGCATCGATCTTCGGCCCATCAACGCCACCGGGAACGGCGCTGATGACGCTTGAGGATGCCGTGGCCGCTCAGGCTCAGGTACGCCGGTCAATCGTGTCGCACCGGGCATCGCGCAGATGAAATACATTGAGCCACAAGGAAATTGAGGTCCGCGCGCGCGCTGGATCAGACAGCCATCCGACAGCTTGGCGGCCTAATGGCCTTGACCTGCGGATATGTGCTCAATCCGGCAGTTTGCGATCCTGCCGGGTTCGAGCACACCTGCACTAGAGCAGGCAAGGAACGATTAGTTTGTGCTTCCCACGCCGCGACCGGGGGTAGACAAACGGGCGTATGTCGCGGTTGTCCGGATAAGCACGCGGTCTTCTGCGTCAAAGACCGCGCATTCGGAACTCAAGAGTGTGCGACCGTTATGAACCATTGTGGCTTCTGCGCGGAGCGGCCCACCGCGTGGCTGGCGGTAGTAGCGGACGTGCATGTCTGTTGTCACAGTAAATTCGTTCGTGAAGTCGTAGGCCCCGACAAGACAGATGGCACAGGCGGCATCGGCCAACGTTGCGAGTATTCCGCCGTGGATGGTGCCTTCGAAAAAGCCTCTTATCTCCTCGCTGAGCGGCATGGACAGTACGGCTCGTCCCGGTTTCTGTTCGACAACACTCATGTTCAGTGCTTTGTGTACAGGGGACTTGTGCAGGTCCTCATTCGGATCCATGTCGGCGGCCTCCGATGGCCCTTGGGGTGACTTGCTCAGCACGATCACGGGAATGATGACATGAAAGCCGGTCGAAAGGGGTCGGCACAGACTCAGTATTTCGGTGTCATTCGGGTCAGGGCTGGCGGGCCAGCGCCGACAGAGCTTCGGCAATGACCACCTGGCGCTCATCGACGGCAGCCTGATAGAGCAATGATGCTCGCGCCATGGAGTGTCCGAGCCGTGCCATCCATGCTAGCCCAAACCTGCTGTGCTACAATCTATTTGGGCTTATCGGCGCTGGTCAGAGAGCTATCCGCATTTCGCGTCGCCGCAGGTTCGAATCCTGCCGGGGGCACTCTCTGAGCACGCATTTCACGAATGCGTGCAAGCTACGTGCAATAACCAGCACCAAACGTGCAGGTCACAGCACGGTCAGCAGACCGCCGAGCACGCTGCACAGGAGAGGCCCGTACGCCCGCCGATGCAAGAGAGTCCCGCACCAGCCGCTGCCCAGGGAACATCGAAGAGGTTCGTGTCCGTATCTAGGCGCGGCCTACTCGTAGAGCCGACACCGCTGGACGAGGATTTCGGCTAGCCGTTGAGGTTCGCTGACCATCAGCATGTGGCAGGTGTCGATCTCGACGAGGGTCTGCACACCGCCAAGCGCGTCAATGCACTCGTGTTGAATGTTCATCGGGACGGCGCGATCACGCCGAGTGAGTATCCACGTGCGTGGCACCTCGTCGGGCATACCGCTGCGGTCAACTTTTTCTATCATGATGGGGGCTGATTCCTGACAGGACCGAGCCAGCGTGAACCTGCGCTGTGCGGGAGTCATTCCGTTGCAAAATACAAACCTTGCCAATGCAGTAGGCAAACCTCCCGGGCGTAATGAACGGCCTTTCTGCACCTTGCGTTTCGCGGTGCGACGCAGGTACCCGCTCAATGCCCCGGGAAACGTATCCACCAGGGCGCTGCCGTTGGCTGGTACCTGCGCGGTGGCCAAGATCATCTCCCGCACTCGCGATGAGCCAAGCTTGGCGACGATAGCTGGGACTGTAAGCCCCGCCAAAGAGTGGCCGACGATGACAAGGTTGTCGTCGAACTCCGCGCTCTTGATGTCTGCAACCACAGAGTCAACCCACTCGTCGATACACGCCGTGACCAAGTCACCGGGCTTCCCTCGCCGACCTGGCAAATCAACGGTCAGCACCTTTAGCTCCGG
>NZ_DATNJW010000202.1:0-3848 GCF_035603715.1 Mycobacterium sp.
CTTCGTCGAATGGCTGAGTACCACCGCAGCGCAGGCTGAGGAATCCGCCACCCAGGCCAACGCTGCCGCCGCCGGTTATGAGGCGGCGTTCGCCATGACGGTGCCGCCACCGCTGATCGCGGCGAACCGCAGCCTGCTGGCGGCGCTGGTGGCTACCAACTTCTTCGGGCAGAACACGCCGGCGATCGCGGCCACGGAGATCCAATACGCCGAAATGTGGGCACAGGACGCCGTCGCGATGTACGGCTACGCGGCCACCTCGGCGTCCGCGACCACACTGTCGCCGTTCCAGCAACCGCAGCAGAACACCGATCCCACGTCGTCAGCGAACCAGACCGCCGCAGTCGGCCAGGCCGCCAACACCACCGCCGGCGATGCCCAAAGCGCGGTTTCATCCGCGCAGCAAGCCTTTTCCGCAGTGCCGCAAGCACTGCAAGGCCTGTCGACATCCCAGTCGGCGGCCACTGCGCCAGCCGCCGCTACCGACACGTTAGCCCTCTTGAGCAATTTGATCACGGTCTTTGTCTCGCTACCATCCGACCTGGCCTTCTTCGCTGCCGTTGTGCCGCAGGACATTGCGGCCGGACCGGTGGATCTTCCCTTCGGCATCGTGGATTCGGAGACCGGTCAGCACACCGACAACATCATCAGCGCCTGGAACGGCGAGGACGCCTTTATGAGGGCGAACGGCATCCCGTCATACGACTTCCCGGCGACCCTCCTCAACCCGACCCAAAATGCCGCACCCGCCATAGCGGCGGGTATGAGGGACGCGGAGGCGCTCGGTGGATTGTCGGTGCCGCGGAACTGGACCGTGGCCGCAGGCGAGGTGGAACCGACCGCCTTCACGACACCGCTGACCTCCGCAAACGTAGCCGCCGCGCCGGCCGCGGAAGCGGGCGCGGCAAACACGGTCAATCAGATGGGAATCGGCGGAATGGCCGGGCAGGCGATGGCCGGCCCGCCGGCTGCCGGCGACCCTCAGGAGAACGGCAGGGCGGTGACGCATGCACGCTTGACGCCGCGCGTTACCGGCGCGGCGAGTGACGCTGAACCCGAAGCGAAGCCCGCACCCCGCACGGTCGTAACCGGAGTCGCGGCCGCGATTCGCGACATCGCCAAGCAGCGAGACCGTGGATATCTGACCGAGGAAGAGTATAAGGAGCAGAAGAAGCGTCTGCTCGAAATCTCCTCGGGGCACCGCCCGTTGGCTTAATTGCTCAGGCGATCGACAGCACGATGCCGTCCAAGATGTCGTGCTCGCTGACCGTCAACGCCTCAATTCCGGCCCGATCGCGCAGCGCGATCGCCAGTTCCTCGATGACGATGGCACCCCCACCGATCACGTCGACCCGTCCCTCGTGCATGGGCCCCAACGCGGCTCGCTGCGCTCGCGGCATGCCGATCAGCCCGTCGCAGACCGTGAGCAGCCGGTCCACGCCGACGCGCGAAAGGTGAATGGCCGCAGAGTCATAGACGGTCATGTCCTGTGCGAGTGCGGCGACCGTGGTCATCGTGCCGGCCAGCCCGATCCAGGTACGGGCCTGCTCCACCGGTACGACGCGCAGCGCCTCACCGAGCCGTTCGCGAACCACCTCGCGCGCGGCAGCCACCTCGGCGGCCATCGGCGGATCCGAATGCAGGCAACGCTCGGTCAGCCGCACGCAACCGATGTCGGCCGAATAGCTCGCCACCACGGTGTCGGTGCCCAATACGACTTCCGTCGAGCCGCCGCCGAGATCAACAATGACGAAAGGCCCAGCAGCGGAGTCTAATTCATTGACCGCCCCGCGAAAAGACAACTCGGCCTCTTGCGCGCCGGTGATCACCTCGGCGATGGCACCGTCCACCACGGCGCCGAGCACCTCGGCTGTCATCGCGAAGAAGACGTCGCGGTTGCCGGCATCACGGGTAGCCGACGTCGCCACCATGCGGATTCGGTCGACGTGGTGGGTTGTGCACAGCGCGGCGTAGTCGACCAGCGCAGACCGAGTGCGCTGCAACGCCTCCGGCGCGAAGGCGCCGGTGGCGTCGACGCCCTGGCCGAGTCGCACGATCCGCATCTCGCGGTGCACGTCGCGTAGCCGCCCGTCCAGCGCGTCGGCGATCAGCAGGCGAATCGAGTTGGTGCCGCAGTCGATTGCGCCGATGCGGGTCACGTCCACTCCCCCGGGTCCAGGATCCCGGCCATCGATGGGTCGACGGCAAGAACCGCCAGCGCCTCGTCGCCGAACGGGTTGACTCCCCGGCCCTTGGCCAGCGAATGCGCGATCAGCACGTGCAGGCACTTGACCCGCCCGGGCATGCCGCCACCGGAAAACGTGGTCCCCAGCGGCTCGATGGCATCCCGCTCGGCCAAGTAGGACTCGTGCGCCCGTCGATAGGCGGCGGCCAGCCCGGGGTCGGACTGCAGCCGCTGTGTCATGTCTCGCATCATTCCGGTGGTCTCCAGCCTGCTTGCCCCCGCGGTCAGCGCCGGATGCGTCAGGTAGTACAGCGTCGGAAAGGGTGTTCCGTCAGGCAGTTTCGGCGCAGTCTTCACCACGCCTGGCTCGCCGTTGGAACACCGGTAGGCGACGTCGAGCACTCCACGCGGTTCACGGCCGAGCTGGCGGGCGACGACAACGAGGTCGGCGGGATCAACCACCGGGCGGCAGCGGGCCGGGTGGCATGGGACCGGGCGGCGCGGGCGGCGGCGCCGGCGTCGGTGGGCCGTGCGGGCTGTCGGCGATGGTGTGCCACAGCGAGGTGTACCAGGGGTCGTTGGTGGCCGCGGCCGTCGGCGCCGATCCCGGGTCGACGGGCAGCGCGGCGTTCGGCGGAAGCTGGACCTGATACGGGATCTCGCCCGGCATCACGAACCCGAGGCGCTCGCGGGCCTGCGCAGCGATGTAGGCGGGATCGCCCAGCTTGCCCTTCTGCTGTTCGAGATCGGCGATCTGGTGACGTAACGCGGATTCGGAAGCCGACAGCTGCTTCATCTCGGTGCGCTGCGCGAAGTAGGTGCGGACCGGGCCGGCAATGGTCAGGGTCAGCACGCAGACCACAGCCGCCAGGATTGCCGCACGTCGCGCGGTCAGACCGAGGCGCTGATCCGAACGCTGCTCGGCTGATTCGGCGATCGCCTGTTTGATCGGTTCGACGACCTCGGGCATCGCACGATTTGCCGTCTGCCCGCGACGGGGCGCCGTCGATTTGCGCGGGCGGCCTGCGACCGAATCGCCGGGCCGCCCCGGACGCGAGGCGGCTGAGCGCCGCTTCGGTTCTGGCCGTTTCGATTCGGGCATCAGACGCTAAGGCTATCGGGCTTACGGCGCGTATCGGGGGAAGGCAAGATCGCCGGCGTAGCGGGCGGCGTCGCCGAGAGCTTCTTCGATCCGAAGCAGCTGGTTGTATTTCGCCACCCGCTCGCTGCGGGCCGGGGCGCCGGTCTTGATCTGCCCACTTCCCACCGCCACCGCCAGGTCGGCGATCGTGGTGTCTTCGGTCTCGCCGCTGCGGTGGCTCATCATCGTCCGATAGCCGCTGTGGTGCGCCAGCGCGACCGCATCGAGTGTCTCGGTGAGCGTCCCGATCTGGTTGACCTTGACCAGCAAAGCATTTGCCGCACCCTTGTCGATGCCCTCTTCCAGCCGTTCGGGATTGGTGACGAACAGGTCGTCGCCCACGATCTGCACCCGGTCGCCGATCGACGTGGTCAGGGCCACCCAACCGTCCCAATCGTCCTCGGCCAGTGGGTCTTCGATGGATACCAGCGGGTAAGAGTCCAGCAGCTCCGCGTAGAACTGCGTCATCTCATCGGCGGAACGGGTCTTCTTCTCGAACGCGTAGCCGGTGCCATCGGCATA
>NZ_DATNJW010000203.1:0-2157 GCF_035603715.1 Mycobacterium sp.
CCCGCCGTGTCTACGGTTGCCGGACACGCCGGACGGAGTAATCCATCCGGCACGACGGACTGTCATGGTTGCCGGACCGCAATTTGGGGCGGCGATGCCGCCGAACTTCTCGGTGACTGATCACCGGTGGGCACTCGCGGGCACTCCGCACCACCGCGCCGATCGGCCTCTATCGGCGAGGAGAGTGGTGTGGTGCCGCACGGTAGCCGCTGCGGTGCGGGTGTCCGAGAGGCGACGAGAACTTGTCACAGCGTTGTCACATTGATGGTGTTAGAGCGGCTGGGCTGATGATGGTCTTGCCAGTCGTCCACCGGTGGTGACTCGCGTTGTCACTGACGCCTGTTGGGTTGTCTTTCAGTTGATCTGTCCCATCGGTGGCCGACTGGCCCCGTAGGGGCCCGGCAGGGCGGACATGACTTAATCAGGAGCCTGGCAGTTCCTCATCAATGTGTTGTCTGCACGCCCCGCCGGGTGTCTCCATCTGCTAGCGATCACCAACAGAAGGGACATCACCATCGTGGCAGCATCCCCGCGCGTCGTCATCGGCGCCGATACCCATTTGGACACTATCCATCTGGCGGTCATTACTGATGCCGGAAAGCCCTTGGCAGACAGCGAGTTCCCGACGAGTCCAGCGGGCTACGGTGAGGCGCTGCGGTGGGCCCGAAGTTTCGGCATTATCGTGATCGCCGGGGTAGAAGGGACGTCTAGTTACGGCGCTGGGCTGACCCGAGTCCTGCAGGCAGCCGGCGTCGAGGTGGCCGAGGTCAGCCGCCCAGATCGCGCGGCGCGGCGCCGCCAGGGAAAGTCCGATCCCCTAGACGCCTACAGCGCTGGGCGCGCCGCACTGGCCGGCCACGGTCTGGCCGTGCCCAAAGACGCAAACACCGGTGCCTTGCGGGCACTGTTGACCGCACGGCGCAGCGCGGTCAAGGCGCACACCGCCGCGACCAACCAAATCCACGCTCTGTTGGTGACTGCCCCCGCTGAGCTGCGCGAACGCTACCGCCGCCACACCGCCACCGCTCTGGTCAAAGCATTGGCCCGATGCCGACCCGCCGCCCATAGCGACCCGACCACGATGGCGGTGTTGACCGCTGCCAAGGCACTAGCGCAGCGCGCGGAACTCCTCGAGCACCAAAAGCAGGACCTCAGCGCACACCTGGACGTCCTTGTCCGACAGCTCAATCCCGCGCTACGCGCCGCCTACGGTGTCGGCGCAGACACCGCCGCTCAACTGCTGGTCACCGCCGGCGCCAATCCGCACCGGCTACCCAACGAGGCCTCCTTCGCCGCGCTGTGCGGGGCAGCCCCCGTTCCGGCATCCTCGGGCAAAATCACCCGCCACCGACTTTCCCGCGGCGGCGACCGCGCAGCCAACAATGCCCTGTACCGCATCGCGCTGGTGCGCATGTCGGCCCACCCACAAACGCGCGACTATGTCCAGCGCCAAGACACTAACGGCCGCACCAAAAAAGAGATTCTGCGGTTGCTCAAACGAGCTATCGCTCGTGAAGTCTTCAGACTGCTCACCCGTCCCGGCCCCATCGACGACTACAGCGACCTACGGCCTGCCCGACAAGCCAAAAACCTCACCCTGGCCACCGTCGCCCATCACTTCGGCGTCCCGATAATCACCGTCTCGCGGCTCGAACGCGGACACCAACGCAACGACACCCTCGCCAGCAATTACCGCCAGTGGCTCGACGCCGCTTGACCCTTAACACGAATAGGAGCATCAACTCGTGCGAAACTCACCGCGCGAACATCCTCGGATTGCAAAATACTCGCATGGACTGACACGCACGGATCTGCTTGCAGCACATTCGATTTCAAACTCTTGGAGCTGACCCCAGCATACGCGCGCCGGTGAAGGATGGAGCGACGCAACGCGACCGACGCGATGGAAGGACAGGACCCAAAGAAGGTCGGCTTCCTGGATAGGGCGGCCTGTTAGCTGCGGGCCGACGAGGGACGGTGCCAGACTGGTCGCTCGCCGCGGCCGGGCTGTACCGGATGCTCGCCCTATGCTGAAAACGCGCGTTCCTCGGCTGAGCCGGGCCACGACCGGTCAGCCGTTTTTGACCAAGGTGAACTGGCACACGTCGGTGTAGCCGTCGCGGAACAGGTCGGCGCAGCCGGTGAGGTACTTCATGT
>NZ_DATNJW010000204.1:0-6592 GCF_035603715.1 Mycobacterium sp.
GCCCGAGTTGGTGGTGCGGGTCGTCGAAGCGTTGCGGGCCGGCCATCAGGCTGTCGTGCCCGTGCTGCCGCTTTCCGACACCATCAAGGCCGTCGATGCCAACGGCGCGGTCCTCGGGACCCCGGAGCGGGCCGGTCTGCGCGCCGTACAAACCCCACAGGGTTTTGCCACCGAACTGTTGCTGCGCGCATACCAGCAGGCCGGAACGGCCGATTTCACCGACGACGCCTCGCTGGTCGAGCACGTCGGCGGCCAGGTGCAAGTGGTCGACGGCGATCCGTTGGCATTCAAGATCACCACCCGCCTCGACCTGCTTTTAGCCCAAGCGATCGTGAATCAGTGAACGCGCGAGTCGGTGTGGGCACCGATGTGCACGGCATAGAATCCGGCCGGCCGTGCTGGTTGCTTGGCCTGCTTTTTCCCGATGTCGACGGCTGCGCGGGACACTCCGACGGCGACGTGGCCGTGCACGCGCTCTGCGACGCGCTGCTGTCGGCGGCCGGTTTGGGCGATATCGGCGATGTGTTCGGCGTCGACGACCCGCGGTGGGCCGGTGTCAGCGGTATGACGATGCTGCGCCACGTCGCGGATCTGATCGCGCAGCACGGCTACCGCGTCGGCAACGCGGCAGTACAGGTGATCGGCAACCGTCCCAGGGTCGGGCCGCGTCGGATAGAGGCGCAGACGGCGCTGGCCGAAGTGCTGGATGCGCCGGTGTCGGTGTCGGCAACCACCACCGACGGGCTGGGTCTGACCGGGCGCGGCGAGGGCCGGGCGGCAATCGCAACGGCTTTGCTGGTCGTGGTCGACGACACCCCGCGCTAGCCGCTGCAGGGCCGGCCGATCTTTCGCATCGCGGTGATCGTTTTCCTTGCTGGTAGACGCTCGTGCCGTATCCGGCGGGCTTTGTCGGCGCAATCGGCTCGGCGACGGTGCAGTGGTCATCGATTACATATCCGGCCCGGTAAGCTGGCACGTCGTGACCGATAGCGCCGACCTGCGGCTACACGACACGGCGACAGGTGCCGTGCGTGAGTTCGTGCCGATGCGGCCCGGGCACGTCTCCATTTATTTGTGCGGCGCCACCGTGCAGGGACTGCCGCACATCGGCCATGTGCGCAGCGGGGTCGCGTTCGACATCCTGCGCCGCTGGCTCGCCGCGCGGGGCTGCGACGTCGCGTTCATCCGCAACGTCACCGACATCGACGACAAAATCCTCAACAAGGCCGCCGCTGCCGGCCGGCCCTGGTGGGAATGGGCGGCCACCTACGAGCGCGCATTCTCGGCCGCCTACGACGCGCTCGGCGTCCTGCCGCCGTCTGCCGAGCCGCGGGCGACCGGCCACATCACCCAAATGGTCGAGCTGATCGAGCGGCTGATCGAATCGGGCAACGCCTACGAAGGTTGCGGTGACGTCTACTTCGACGTGTTGAGTTACCCCGAGTACGGCCAACTGTCCGGGCACCGGATCGATGACGTGCATCAGGGCGAGGGAGTCGCGACGGGTAAGCGAGATCAGCGGGACTTCACGCTGTGGAAAGGCGCCAAACCCGGCGAGCCGTCGTGGCCTACGCCGTGGGGACGGGGACGGCCCGGTTGGCACACCGAATGCGTTGCAATGGCCCATGAGTATCTCGGTGCGGAATTCGACATCCATTGCGGGGGAATGGATTTGGTCTTCCCGCACCACGAGAACGAGATTGCGCAGAGCCATGCGGTCGGCGATAAGTTCGCCCGGTACTGGCTGCACAACGGCTGGGTCACCATGGGCGGCGAGAAGATGAGCAAGTCGCTGGGCAACGTGCTGTCGATCCCGGCGATGCTGCAGCGCGTCCGCGCCGCAGAGTTGCGGTACTACCTTGGCAGCGCCCACTACCGCTCGATGCTGGAATTCTCCGAGACGGCGCTGCAAGATGCGGTCAACGCCTACGTGGGCATCGAGGAATTCCTGCATCGGGTGCGCACCCGGGTCGGTGCGGTCGAACCCAGTCGGTGGACGCCGCGGTTCGCCGCCGCCCTCAACGACGACCTCGCGGTACCGGCGGCGCTGGCCGAGGTGCACCGCACCCGCGCGGAGGGCAACCGCGCGCTCGACGCGGGCGACCACGACGCCGCACTGGCGCACGCCGCCGAGATCCGGGCGATGATGGGCATTCTCGGCTGCGACCCGCTCGACGAGCGCTGGGAGTCGCGCGACGAGACGTCGGCCGCGCTGGGTGCGGTAGACGTGCTGGTACGCGCCGAGTTGGAGCGCCGCGAACAGGCCCGGGTGCAGCGCGACTGGAAGCTCGCCGACGAGATCCGGGACCGGCTCAAGGACGCCCATATCGAGGTCACCGACACCGGCGATGGCCCCCAGTGGTCACTGGAAACCGATGGCCGGTAACTCGCAGCGCCGCGGCGCGATACGCAAGACGTCCAAGAAAGGCCCAACCGTCGGCTCCGGCGGGCAGCGACGGCGCGGGCTGGAGGGCCGCGGAGCTACTCCGCCCGCGCACATGCGGCCGAACCATCCGGCCGCCAAGCGGGCCAAGGCACAGGCGCGCCGGCCCCCCAAACGCAAAGACGACGGTTTCGAGACCGTACTGGGGCGCAACCCGGTAGTGGAATGCCTGCGCGCCGGGGTTCCGGCCACCGCGCTGTACGTAGCGCTCGGCACCCAGGCCGACGAGCGACTCACCGAATCCGTGACGCTGGCAGCCGATTCCGGCATCGCGATCCTCGAAGTGCCACGTACTGATCTGGATCGGATGACCACCAACGGTATGCACCAGGGCATCGCGCTGCAGGTGCCGCCGTACAACTACCTGCATCCCGACGAGTTGCTCAAGACCGCTATCGCCACCCCGCCGGCCCTGCTGGTCGCGCTCGACAACATCTCCGACCCGCGAAACCTGGGCGCAATCGTCCGCTCGGTCGCGGCATTTGGCGGCCACGGCGTGCTCATTCCGGAGCGGCGATCTGCGTCGGTGACGGCAGTCGCGTGGCGCACCAGTGCCGGCGCGGCGGCCCGGATCCCGGTCGCGCGCGCCACGAATCTCAATCGGACACTTAAGGAGTGGGCTGATCGAGGCCTGCAGCTGGTCGGACTCGACGCCGACGGCGACACGGTCGTCGACGACGTGGACGGCGCCGGTCCGATCGTAGTGGTGGTCGGATCGGAAGGTAAGGGGTTGTCCCGTCTGGTCCGCCAGAGCTGCGATGCGGTGGTGTCGATTCCGATGTCGGGTCCTGCCGAATCGTTGAACGCCTCGGTGGCCGCCGGGGTCGTGCTGGCCGAAATCGCCCGTCAGCGGCGGAGCTAGCCGAGCGATGGCCAGCTATCTGCCGCGCGACCGTAAGATCCTCGCCGCCACCGGCACCTTTGTCGGCTACACGGCGGTCATGTCCATCCTGGAACGCCGTATGCGAGCGACCGGCGGCCCGGGGATCATCCCATTTGAGTTGGCCGGAAGCGGTTTTCGCGCCGAACAGATCATGGCTCAGTGGGGGCGCGACGGCGAGCGGGCAGCGCGTATCTCGACGTGGCTCGACTTCGGCTACATGACGACTTATGGCGCCCTCACGGCGCTGCTGATCGAGCGCGCTCGTCGGCGTCGCGGGCATCCGCGATCGCTGACCTCCGTCGCGGTGGTGGCCGTGGCAGGCGACGCAGTCGAAGGGGTCGCGCTGCTCAAGGTGCTCGACCGCAAGAACGTCGATAGCAATGCGCGGCTCGCGCGGGCCGCGGCCCTGGTCAAATTCGCTGCGCTGGCCGGCGCACTTGGTTACGTTGTGGCCGAAGCCGCGATCCCGTTACGCGGGTTCGCGGATCGGTGAGAGAACCGACTGTCGGTGTATACCGCTACCGGCAACGACGGTGGCGCAAACTCGTTCGGCGGCATCTGCTGCCGCAGGGTCCGGCCTACGCGAGCTAGACGCCCAGCACCCGCACCGCGGCCCATAACGCCAGCACGGCGGCGACCAGGGACGTGGGCACCGTGAACAATCCGAGGCGGGTGTATTCGCCGACGCTGGCGGATATTTCGTATCGACGTAAGACGCTGCGCCACAATAGGTTCGACAACGACCCGACGTAGGTCAGATTCGGGCCGATGTTCACCCCGATCAACACGGCCAGCACCGCGGCCGGGCCGATCGGCGCCACCAGCGGCACCAGCACCAGCGTTGCGGGCAGGTTGTTGACGATGTTGGCCAGCACGGCCGCAAGCGCCGCGAATCCCAACAGCGCGAGCAGCCCTGACCCAGAGGGCAACAGCGCGCCCATCCGGGCGGACACACCGTTTTGCATAACCGCCTGCACGACAACGCCTAACGCGAGCACGAACACCAGAAACGGTACGTTCGCCGCGCGCACGACATCCGCCGCCGAGGTGTGCCCGCGGGCCAGGCTGCGTACCGCCATCACCGTGGCCCCGGCGAGCGCGGCCCAGGCCGGCGCCACCCCCGCCGCCTCGGCGACCACGAAGCCGATCAGCGTCAGCGCGACGACCACCAACGCGAACACCGGTGTCGGGGGCGCGGGCTCGTCCTGCTGCGGATCGGGTTGCACGCTGAGGTCACGGCGGAAGAACACCCGGAAAACGACGTAGACGGTGCCCACCGCGGCCAGCCAGGGCAGCG
The DNA here is from genome assembly GCF_035603715.1 of Mycobacterium sp. Taxonomy (GTDB): domain Bacteria; phylum Actinomycetota; class Actinomycetes; order Mycobacteriales; family Mycobacteriaceae; genus Mycobacterium. The sequence goes on from NZ_DATNJW010000204.1 coordinate 4,624, forward strand.
TCATCAGCGCGGTGAACCTGACGAACGACACGTTTGCGGCGTGAAAGGCAAGCAGGTTGGTCAAATTCGACACCGGCAGCAGCAGCGATGCGGCATTGGCCAGGTGCGCAGTCGCATAGGCGTGCGGGCGGACCGGCGCCCGCAGTCGCCGAACCGTGGTCAGCACAACGGGGGTCAGCAGTACCACCGTCGCGTCGAGGCTCAACGCCGCGGTGATCACGGCGGCGATGACGAACACCTGCCGCAGCAGGCGTCGCGAACCAACGCGGCCGCGCGCCATCGCCGCCCCGGCAGCCTCGAACAGACCCTCGTCGTCGCACATCTTGGCCAGCACCAGCACCGCGCCCAGGAATGCGACGACGTGCGACAGCCGGGCAGCTTCGGTGATCGCATCGTGCATCGAGATCGCGCCGACGGCGATCAGCAGCACCACCGCTGGCACGGCGGCGAACGCCTCCGGCCAGCCCCGTGGACGGGCAACGGCGAACGCGAGGACAGCCGCCAGCGACAGGAGCGCAAGAATGAGCGTCAAACTCAGGCCCACGGGTCTTCGCGTTGCCAGACCGTCGGCATGTGCAGCGCGACACCGTCCTGCTCAGCCAGCCTGCTCAGGACGCGCACCGACACGTCCAGGTCGTCGGCGACATAGGGCAAGGCGCGCAACGGTTTCGACAACGGGCGGAAGAAATCGTCCCAGTGCACCAGGACCACGCGGCGCGCACCCACGGCTCGCACTGTCTCCGTCCAGTAGTCGACGACATACGATTCCGGTTGCACGCCGAGCAGTCCCACGCCGAGATAGACCACCTCGGCTTGGCGGCCGGTCAGCGAACCCTTCACGAACCCGGCGCTGCCCTGAATCAGCAGCCGTCGATCCGACGACCGGTGATGCACCAACGCCGACCAGGCCTCGCCGCATCGGTAAGCCGACGCCCGCACTGGCGGCACCACCGGCTCATCGATCGTGCCCGGAAACCGGTCAGGTGGGCTATGACGGGATTCGACCAGCGTTATATCGAAGGCGCCCAACCGAATTGGTGTGCCCGAGTCCGCGATCACCAGGCGGTCTGCGGTAAGTCCATGGCCGCGGCCGACATTGGCCGCAGACTCGCCGCCGACCAGTTGCGCCCCGGTTCGGTCAGCGACCAGCGCGGAATCCAGCGCGTGGTCGAAATGCGTGTGCACCGGGACGACCGCCGCCAACTTCGTGACACCGGCGCGTGCCAGGCATCCGTCGACCCGGGCGGGCGACGGCGCGACCTTGCCCATCCCGACCCGGCCCAGACCGGGCCGGGAGAAGAAACCGTCGGTCATCACGGCCGAGGTCCCGTCGTCGATCAGCAGCGTCGTGACTCCCAGCCACGTCACCGTCAGCGCTGCATCGGGGCCGGCGACCGGCACGCTGAAGCGGTGCGAGTGTCTCGCGAGATCCGGCCGCCCGGTTCGCAGCCGCATCAGCAGAACGCCTTCAACTCGATGCCGGCGGTTTTCAGCCGGTCCGCGACGGCCGATGCGATCTGCACCGCGCCGGGTGAATCACCGTGCACACAAATCGATTCCACGTGCACTGCGACCGTCGATCCGTCGACCGCGGTCACGGCTCCATCGACTACCATTCTCAGCACGCGGTCGGCGATCGCGGCCGGATCACTCAACACCGCGTCGGGTTCGCGCCGCGACACCAGCTCGCCATTCGGCCGATAGGCGCGATCGGCGAACGCCTCGGGGACGGTACGTAGCCCGCGCTGGCGGGATTCCTCGAAGAAGACCGAGTCGCCCAGGCCCAGCACCGGCAGTCCGGCGTCGACCGTTCGCACCGCTTCTGCGACCGCGGCTGCCTGTTCGCGGTTGGTCACGATCGTGTTGTACAGCGCCCCATGGGGTTTGACGTAGGAGACCGCGGAGCCGGCCGCCTGCGCCAGCCCGTGCAGGGCGCCGATCTGATAGACGATGTCGGCCACCAGATCCT
>NZ_DATNJW010000205.1:0-4405 GCF_035603715.1 Mycobacterium sp.
GAGCAGATGGTGCTCGAGCAATTCGGCATGTCACCGGACGTGCTGGTCGCCGAATACGGGCCGCAGGTTTCACTGCCCCCGACCGAGCTGGAGATGGCCGAATACGAGCAGGCCCGCGAGCGCGGCGAGCAGGTCACGGCGCCGGCCCCGCTGCCGTTCGACCGGCCCACCCAGGAACGTCGCGCCAAACGCGCCGAACGAGAGCTGGCCGAGTTGGGCCGGGTCAACCCGCTGGCGCTGGAGGAGTTCGCTGCGCTGGAAGAGCGGTACAACTTCCTGTCCACGCAACTCGAGGACGTCAAGGGCGCACGCAAAGATCTGCTGGACGTCGTGGCTGATGTCGACGCCCGCATCTTGCAGGTGTTCGCCGAGGCCTACGCGGATGTGGAGCGGGAATTCCGAGGGGTTTTCGCCGCGCTGTTCCCCGGCGGCGAGGGCCGTCTGCTGCTGACAAACCCCGATGACATGCTGACCACCGGGATCGAGGTCGAGGCCCGTCCACCCGGCAAGAAGGTCAAGCGGCTGTCGCTGCTGTCCGGCGGGGAGAAGTCGCTGACCGCGGTGGCGATGCTGGTCGCCATCTTCCGGGCCCGGCCGTCGCCGTTCTACATCATGGACGAGGTCGAGGCCGCGCTCGACGACACCAACCTGCGGCGGCTGATCGGCCTGTTCGAGCTGCTGCGGGCGAAATCGCAGTTGATCGTGATCACTCACCAGAAGCCGACCATGGAAGTCGCCGACTCGCTTTACGGCGTGACAATGCGCGACGATGGCATCACCGCGGTGATCTCTCAACGCATGCGCGGCCAGCAGGTAAACCAGCTGGTCACGACAACCTAAGCGAGGAACACGTTGCCGCAAGGTCTGTGGATCGCGATCGCGGTCGCTGCCGCGCTGATCGTCATCGCCGTCCTGGTAGTGGGGCTGCTACGTTATCGCCGTCGGCAGATCAGCCTGTCAGCCGGCGAGCAGGCCCCGACCCTGGATCGTTCCGGCGGATACACCGCGTCATCGGGAATCACTTTCAGCCGCACCGAAACTCCCGAGCGCATCGACACCACCGGGCTGCCCGCTGTCGGTGACGACGCGACAATTCCGCGCGACGCGCCGAAGCGTTCGGTCTCCGATGTTCAACTGCCCGAACCCGATTCGGTGGCACCGCCGGTCGAGCCGACGCCGCCGATCGAGGCGGCGCCCGAGGCAACGGTGCCCGCAACCGAGGAGATCGCACCACCCGAAGGGCGCTTGGAACGCCTGCGTGGTCGGCTCGCCAGATCGCAGAATGCGCTGGGCCGCAGCCTCTTAGGGCTGATCGGTGGCGGCGACCTCGACGAGGATTCCTGGGAGCAAATCGAGGACACCCTGCTGATTGCCGACCTGGGTCCGACGGTGACCAGCTCGATAGTGGCCCAGTTGCGCAGCCGGCTCGCCAGCAAGGACGTACAGACCGAGGCCGATGCGCGTGCGGTGCTGCGGGACGTGCTGATCACCGAGCTGCAGCCCGGTCTGGACCGCTCGGTGCGGGCTCTGCCGCACGATGACCACCCATCGGTGCTGCTGGTCGTCGGTGTCAACGGGACCGGGAAAACCACCACGGTCGGCAAACTGGCGCGGGTCCTGGTCGCCGACGGCCGGCGGGTCGTACTGGGCGCCGCCGACACCTTTCGCGCCGCCGCCGCCGACCAATTGCAGGCCTGGGGCGCCCGGGTGGGTGCCGAGGTGATCCGTGGGCCCGAGGGCGCTGATCCCGCTTCGGTGGCGTTCGACGCCGTTGACAAGGGCATCGAGGCGGGCGCTGACGTCGTCGTGATCGACACCGCGGGCCGGCTGCACACCAAGACCGGTTTGATGGACGAGCTCGGCAAGGTCAAACGCGTGGTGACGCGGCGGGCCGCGGTCGACGAAGTGCTGCTGGTGCTCGATGCCACCGTCGGGCAGAACGGGCTGGCACAGGCCCGGGTGTTCGCCGATGTGGTCGATATCACCGGAGCGGTGCTGACCAAATTGGACGGTACGGCCAAGGGCGGCATCGTTTTCCGGGTCCAGCAAGAGCTCGGCGTGCCGGTCAAGCTGGTCGGCCTAGGGGAGGGGCCGGATGACCTCGCGCCGTTTGAGCCCGCCGCTTTCGTCGACGCGCTTCTTGGCTGATTTCAGCTTCCAGCGTTCTGTAACACCGGCGAAACCTGTCAGCGCCGCGTTTTGTAACAACTAGTGCGCAAGGTTCTCCTGCAGGCCGCAGGCATTTGTCTGGTGGCTGTCGATGGCCGACCGGAGGTGATAGCGAGTGAGTTTCCCGACACTGGGCCAGCCCGATACCGGTGATACCGCTTGGATGCTGGCAAGTTCTGCGCTAGTGCTGTTGATGACACCAGGATTGGCGTTTTTCTACGGCGGGATGGTCCGCGTCAGAAGCGTGCTCAACATGCTCATGATGAGCATCAGCGCAATGGGCGTGGTCACGGTGCTCTGGGTGCTCTACGGCTACTCGGTGGCATTCGGTAACGACACGCACAGCCTCTTCGGCGACCCGCTTGAATACTTCGGCCTCAAAGGCCTCATCGGAGGCAATTCCGCCGCCGCGGCCGCAGGCAAAGCGGCTACGGACATTCCGCTGGCCGGCACCCTGCCGATGAACGTATTCGTCGCGTTCCAGCTGATGTTCGCGATCATCACCGTGGCGTTGATCTCGGGCGCGGTTTCGGACCGGCTGAAGTTCAGCTCCTGGCTGGTGTTCGCCGGACTGTGGGCCACGATCGTCTACTTCCCGGTCGCGCACTGGGTCTTCGCGTTCGACGGCGTCACGGCCGAGCACGGCGGCTGGATCGCCAACAAGCTGAAAGCGATCGACTTCGCCGGCGGTACTGCGGTCCATATCAACTCCGGTACGGCCGGCCTGGTCCTCGCCATCGTCCTCGGCAGACGCAAGGGCTGGCCCACCACGCTGTTCCGCCCGCACAACGTGCCGTTCGTGATGCTCGGCGCCGGCCTGCTGTGGTTCGGCTGGTACGGATTCAACGCGGGTTCGGCCACCAGCTCCAACGGCGTCGCCGCGTCGACATTCATCACCACCACGATCGCCACGGCCACGGCCATGCTCTTCTGGCTGCTCACCGAACGGATTCGCGACGGCCACGCCACGACGCTCGGCGCGGCCTCGGGCATCGTGGCCGGCCTGGTTGCGATCACACCCTCCTGCTCATCGGTGAATGTGCTGGGCGCCCTGGTAATCGGCGCGGTGGCTGGGGTGCTGTGTGCGTTGGCGGTCGGGCTGAAATTCAAACTCGGCTTTGACGACTCGCTCGACGTGGTCGGTGTGCACCTGATCGGCGGACTGGCGGGGACGCTGCTGGTCGGCCTCGTTGCCGCGCCTGAAGCCCCCGCAGCCGTCAAGGGATTGTTCTACGGCGGCGGTTGGGATCAGTTGTGGCGACAGGCAGTCGGCGCGTTCAGCGTTCTCCTCTACTCCGCCGTCGGCACCCTTATCATTGCGCTGATACTCAAGTACACGATCGGGCTACGTCTGACTCCCGAGGCAGAAGCGGCCGGTATCGACGAATCTCAGCACGCGGAGAGCGGTTACGATTTCGCAACACCGACCGGCTCTGTCCTTCCTCATGCGAGCCTTCCGGAAAGCTCGTTTGACCACAAAGATCCAGTGGGCGACAAAGTAGAGGCGGAATAGAGATGAAGCTGATTACCGCGATTGTTAAGCCGTTCACGCTCGAGGACATCAAAGCCAGCCTCGAGCAGGTGGGCATCCTGGGTATGACGGTCAGCGAGGTTCAGGGGTACGGACGCCAGAAGGGGCACACCGAGGTCTACCGGGGTGCTGAGTACTCAGTCGACTTCGTGCCGAAGGTCCGCGTCGAGGTGCTGGTCGAGGACTTCGACACCGACAAGGCCCTGGATAGCATCGTGCGGTCCGCACGCACCGGCAAGATCGGTGACGGCAAGGTCTGGGTCAGCCCGGTGGAAACCGTGGTGCGGGTACGCACCGGCGAACGGGGAGCCGACGCGATCTGATACTCGCGTCATGAATACTCTTGGGGGGTGGCCGAGCCGATTCGGACGGGAATGAGACAGGGCGAGCAAGAATCACCCGATTCGTCATCGGCGGCCGCGGCGGGCAAAACTCCCGGCGCGGCCAGCGATTTGGCGGCCGCCCGGGAAAAGCTGCTCGCCCGTGGACCGAATGAACTCGACTCGGCCGCCCTGCGTGAGGCATGGGGCGAACTGCACGAATTCTGGCTGACCACAAAGGCTTCCGAGATCGGCATCATGCCCGGCAGCGGCTTCGCTATCGTCGCGACCGGTTCGCTGGGCCGTCGCGAGCTGGTGCCGTACTCGGACTTGGATTTGCTGTTGCTGCACGACGGCATGAACACCGACGCCGTCCGGGACGTCG
>NZ_DATNJW010000206.1:0-2525 GCF_035603715.1 Mycobacterium sp.
TCCAGGGTGAGACGGCCCGGACCGAGTACCGTCCAATCCAGGTCGCTGGCCCGCAGGTGGGCGTCGGCCGCTGCTTTCGCCTCGGCATAGGGATAGAAGGAGTTGTCTTCCGGCACACCGTGGTCGGGTCCGGCGCCGAAGTACGACACCATGACGAAGCGTCGCACGCCGGCCTGACCGGCGGCGTCGATCACCCGGATGGCGGCGTCGCGGTCGACGGCGTAGGTGCGAGCCGGATCGCCGCCGCCGGCGCCGGCGGAGAACACCACCGCGTCGTGGCCTGCGAGCAGATCGGCGAGTGCGGCGGTGTCGAGGTTCTCGATGTCGGCGACGGCGGGTCGCGCACCTGTCGCGCTGACGTCGTCGGTGTGATCGGGGTTGCGGAAGACCGACGTCACCTCATCGCCGCGGGCAGCGAGGATGCGAGCCAGGTGCAAAGCGACCTTGCCGTGGCCGCCGACGATGACAATGCGCGACATGTCTTTCAAAGTAACCGCACCGACGCTACCCGCCCATTGAGCACCCCGGCGGCGACCCAACTAACGGGTTGCTCAACAATCGATGCAGAACCTCAAGGCAGAAGGAGACATGCCATGGCTGAAGCCGTCATCGTCGAGGCAGTTCGTTCACCGATCGGCAAACGGAACGGCGGCTTGTCCGGCGTCCACGCCGCCGACTTGTCCGCGCAAGTGCTGAACGGTCTGGTCCACAAGGCCGGCATCGATCCCGCGCTCGTCGACGACGTGATCTGGGGGTGCGTCTCGCAGGCCGGCGAGCAGGCCATCGACATCGGCCGGACTGCGCTGCTCACCGCGGGCTGGCCGGAGACGGTGCCCGGTGTCACCGTCGACCGGCAGTGCGGATCCAGCCAGCAGTCGATTCACTTCGCCGCCGCCGGCGTGGTCGCCGGACATTACGACGTCGTCGTGGCCGGCGGGGTGGAGTCGATGTCGCGGACGCCGATGGGTTCGACGTTGGCCAACGGCGGACGGCCGTACTCCCAGGCGTTTCTCGACCGCTATCACGGCCAAATTCCCAACCAGGGCATCGGCGCGGAGATGATCGCCGAGCAGTGGGGCTTCGACCGGACCGCGGTCGACGAGTACTCCCTGGCCTCGCACGAAAAGGCAGCGGCCGCACAGGATTCCGGTGCATTCGATGACCAGATCGTGGGAATCAAGGACCAGGACGGTAACGCGGTGCTCAAGGATGAGGGCATCCGGCGCGGCACGCCGATCGAGAAGATGGCGCAGCTCAAGCCCGCGTTCAAAGAAGACGGCGTGATTCACGCCGGCAACTCCAGCCAGATCTCCGACGGATCAGCCGCGTTGCTGTTCATGACGGCCGAGAAGGCAAAGGAGTTGAAGCTCACCCCGATCGCCCGGGTGCACACTGCCACGCTGGCCGGCGCCGACCCGGTGATCATGCTGACCGCCCCGATCCCGGCTACCCAGAAAGCACTCAAGCGTTCCGGCCTGAAGCTGGAAGACATTGGAGTGTTCGAGGTCAACGAGGCGTTCGCTCCGGTGCCGCTGGCCTGGCTGAAAGACATCGGCGCCGACGAGAAGAAGCTCAACCCCAACGGCGGCGCGATCGCGCTCGGCCACCCGCTCGGCGGATCTGGTGCGCGGATCATGACCACGATGCTGTATCACATGCGGGACAAGGGAATTCGTTACGGTTTGCAGACCATGTGTGAGGGCGGCGGCCAGGCCAACGCCACCATCGTGGAGCTGCTGTGACCGACGCCGCGGTGCTCACCGAGCGCCGGGATGATGTCCTCGTCATCACCATCAACCGGCCCGAGGCGCGCAACTGCGTCAACGGCGCCGTGAGCATCGGCGTGGGTGACGCACTCGAGGAGGCGCAGCACGATGCCGATGTGCGGGCGGTGGTGATCACCGGCGCCGGTGACAAATCCTTCTGTGCCGGAGCGGATCTCAAGGCGATTTCGCGTCGCGAGAATCTGTATCACCCCGACCACGGTGAGTGGGGCTTCGCCGGTTACGTCCACCACTTCATCGACAAGCCGACGATCGCTGCGGTCAACGGCACGGCGCTAGGTGGTGGCACCGAGCTGGCCCTGGCCAGCGACCTGGTGGTGGCCGAGGAACGCGCGCAGTTCGGTCTGCCGGAGGTCAAGGTCGGTCTGCTCGCCGGCGCGGGCGGCGTGTTCCGGATCGCGCAGCAGCTGCCCCGCAAGGTCGGGATGCAGATGCTGCTTACCGGTGAACCGATCAGCGCCGCCGAGGCCGCGAACTGGGGGCTGATCAACGAGGTTGTCCCGGACGGCACCGTCCTGGAAGCCGCACTGGCGCTGGCCAAGCGGATCACCGTCAACGCGCCGCTGTCGGTGCAAGCCAGCAAGCGCATCGCCTGTGGCGCCGACGACGGCGTCATCCCGGATGAGGAACCCGCCTGGGCGCGTACCGTACGCGAGTTCGGCGCGTTGCTGAGAACCGAGGATGCCAAGGAAGGTCCGCTGGCGTTCGCCGAGAAGCGTCCGCCAGTTTGGAAGGCTCGGT
>NZ_DATNJW010000207.1:0-18192 GCF_035603715.1 Mycobacterium sp.
TACCGCTCCAGCTGGCCCCGGCGATGTTCTGGCTCGACGCCCACATCTTGCGAGCCTCGTCCTCAACCGTCTGCGCGTGCACGTCGAAACGGCCCGCCATCGACCGCATCTCGTGCGGGTCAGTCATAAAACGTGAAGGCATATCTCTTCTCCTTATCTAGATGTCATGTCACGAGTTAATGCGTGGTGTAGCAAAGGCATCCCCCACTTCTCATCCGCCGGCCGGCGTGCGAGTTTCAACTTTCACGGACGCCGTCTTGGCCGCCTGTGTGCCCATTCCGCGCCCGTTGAGGGCACCCATCAGTGCTTGGGTGTACGGACTGTTGGGCATCGCCGCCGACACGTTCGGCGCCGCGATGCTGTTGGCCGGCAGTATCGGCGCCGCGCGGACCATCTCTGGGGCCGCTTGCGCCCAGCCGTTCGGCACCGACAGCCCACCCAACTTGCCCGCTGACGCCAGCTGAGCACTGATGGCTGACCCGAATCCCCGCATCTGGCCGGAGATACTGGCCATCATGCCTTTCATCTTCTCGTCGAGGATCTTGGTGACGTCGGCCAGCATGGCCTGTTGACCCGCCTGCATCGCCTGGCTGGCGCTCATCGAGTTGCTCATGCTGATCAGCATCTTGGCGGGCATGCTGGCGAACGTGGTCAAGTAGTAGACGGCTTGAAAGGGAAGGATCGAACCGGTCGCTGTGTCGGCGGCGGTTGTCGACACTGCGCTCGAGAGGGCATTCGTTGTGGCCGCCGGCAGCGCAGTTGATGCCGCGCTGGACAGTCCGTTACTGCTCGTCGAGTTACTACTCAGCGAGGGGAACAGGTTCTGCAGTGCGGTGGCCAAGTTGGTGCCGGTGCTGCTCGCCGAGTTCGCGGTCGACTGAGCGGCCGCCGCGGCGTTGGCGGACGTCCCGCCATCGCTGGGCGACGGTGCCGGGGTCTGCTGAGGCAACACAACGGCCTGCTGGGCGAGCGTCGCGTAGGTGTCCATCGTCAGACCGTCCTGGAACCACATCTCCATGTACTGCGCCTCGGTGGCCGCGATCGCCGGAGTGTTCTGGCCCAGGAAATTGGTGGCCACCAACACCGCCAGCAATGCCCGGTTGGCAGCGATCACTGCAGGGGGAATTGTTCCCGCGAACGCACTTTCGTAGGAGGCGGCGGCAAACCGGGCCTGAGCCGAGGTCTGGGCGGCTTGACCCGCGGTGCCTGCCAGCCAATCCACATACGGCGTTGTGGCCGCAGCCATCCGCGCCGAGCTCGGACCCAACCACGACGTCCCGGTCAATTGCGCGAGCACTGTCTGATACGAGGCCGCGGCTGCCTCCAACTCAGCAGCCAACTCATCCCACGCCGACGCGGCCGCCATCAACGGCCCCGACCCCGCGCCGTTGTACATCAGGCTGGAGTTGATCTCCGGCGGGAACATCATGAAACTCATTGACCCAGGCCCCCCTTAATCGGCCGCAGCTGCATTCGCCGCCTCGGTCAGTGCGTATGCTCCCGCCCCGGAACGCAACGCAACTACTAACTGTTCGTGTACTTCCGCCGCTTGTGCGGCGATCTGCTGATACGCGGCGCCGTGCTGGCCGAACTGCGCGGCGGTCATAGCTGAAACAATATCCGACGCGGCCGGCGACAAGCCAGTAGTTGGCGTGGCCACGGCGGCGTTTCGCGCCGCCATCGCATCACCGAGTCCGGCGAGATTGGCCGCAGCGCCGGACAACCCCTCCGGTTCCGTAGTTACGAACGACACCGACCCTCCTTCAAGACAGGCGTCAGACCCCTCGGCTGCTTCTTCGATAAGTTAATATAATTAACTAACCGCAAACAGCGCCTTTGAGGTCTGACAGTTGCGCAAGCTTAAATCACAGATGCGCATCTTGTACTGAGAAAAACCAAAGAGACATTCAGCTTGAGACAATTTTTTAGACGCCTATACAGGAAGTTCCCAGGGAAGCTGGGCGTTTTACCAAAACGATCGACACACCACCAGGCTGTTGGACCCAAGTCAATATCCTCGCTGTCGTACACGGACGTCTCGTGCCCGGTTCCCGGCACGGTGGGGCCAAGTCGTGGATCTGAGCGCAGCCCGGCGCTGCCCTCGGTGAACTTCTGGCCAATTCGGGTTGGCTGTAAATGCTTTTCTGGCTTGCTATTTGGCCCAAACCACCCGGTGTCCTTCCAGCGAGTACGGGCGGGCGTAGGCCACTCCGGCGGGTAGGCGCGGCGAGTGGCGCCGCGCGACCGGCGAGGCCGGCCCGGCGCCACAGAATGAACCCCTGCGCGCAACCTTTACGCCACCGTCAGGAAATGTCGCCGCTCGAGGTGATCAACCATTGTGCGATTGTTGATCACTGCAAAAGATTTCGACCCATAAGTGGCGCGCACTTCGCGCATCATGATCAGAATCTCGGGCCGGTCACAAAGCTGAGAAAATACTGAAGAAATGCGTTCTGAAAGCCTCGTCATCCCATCGATCGTCGCCGAGGTGGCGGACCGGGACCGTCGATGTTATGCAGCGTCGGTGAGCCAACTGCTGTTCTCCTACGGGACGTTGCGCCAGCACGACGTCCAACGTGCCACATTCGGCCGGGAATTAGAGGGCTACCTCGATGCCATCATCGGCTACGACCTGGACTACGTCACGATCACTGATCCGCACGTCATCGCCACCAGCGGCAGCCGCCGGCATCCGATTCTGCGGCCGGCGGATCGCCCGGGGGCACACGTCGACGGGATGTTCTTCACCATCAGCGACGCCGAGTTGGCCGCGGCCGACGAGTACGAGGTCGACGACTACCGGCGGATTTCAGTGCCCCTACGGTCGGGCCCGCGAGCCTGGGTCTACGTATTCGCCGGATAGCGTTCACCGGCCCACGCTCCGGCGGAAGGTATGAAAGAGGCATGGTCGAAGAGGCAAATTCGTCAGCCGACGAGGCCGCTCCCTCAGGCATCACCCGCCGAAGGGTGCTGACCACCGGCGCGGCGACCACCCTGATCGGTGCGGGGCTGGGCGCCGGAGCTGTTGCCCTGCTCAGCTCACCCGGTCACGGGCCGACTCTGTGGACACAGCCGAACCAGAGTGGCGCGCAGCCGGTGGGCGGCCTGCATCTGCAGTTCGGCAAGGATGCCTCCACCGAAGTCGTCGTCTCGTGGCACACCACTGATCCGGTAAACAATCCGCGGGTCATGATGGGCACCGCGACCTCTGGCTTTGGCCGGACCGTGCAAGCCGAGACGCGCACCTACCGTGACGCGAAGTCGAACACCGAGGTCCGAGTCCATCACGCGCGGCTCGCCAACCTGGCCCCCGACGCCGACTACGTCTACGCCGCGGTTCATGACGGCACCAACCCTGAGGTGGGGACCGTCAGGACCGCTCCGTCCGGGCGGAAACCATTGCGCTTCACCAGTTTCGGAGACCAGGCCATCCCGACGCAGGGACAATTCACAAACCCCATGTACGGCATCCACAACCTTGGCTCGCCGGCAGCCGGAGATATCACCACCGCGATCGAGCGGCTCGCTCCACTGTTCAACCTGGTCAACGGCGACCTGTGCTACGCGAACCTCGCCGACGACCGGATTCGCACCTGGTCGGACTGGTTCGACAACAACACGCGCTCGGCCCGCTACCGGCCGTGGATGCCGGCGGCGGGCAATCATGAGAACGAATTAGGCAACGGGCCAATCGGTTACGCCGCCTACCAGACCTACTTCGCCCTGCCCGACTCTGGATCCGACGCCGAGGTCCGTGGGCTGTGGTATTCGTTCACCGCCGGGTCGGTGCGGGTGATCAGCCTCAACAACGACGACATCTGCTTCCAGGACGCCGGCAACTTCTACGTGCACGGCTACTCGGGTGGCGCGCAGAAGCGTTGGCTGGAAACCGAACTCGCCGACGCGCGAGCAGATCCGCGAGTCGATTGGGTGGTGGTGTGTATGCACCAGACCGCGATCTCCACCGGAGATCGCACCAACGGCGCCGACCTGGGTATCCGCCAGGAATGGTTGCCACTGTTCGACCGCTACCAGGTTGACCTGGTGGTATGCGGTCACGAGCATCACTATGAACGCTCGCATCCGCTGCGGGGAACGATGGACAGCGAAACCAGAATGCCAATACCGGTCGAAACCCACGGCGGGATCATCGACACCAGCAAGGGCACTGTGCACGTCGTCATCGGCGGTGGTGGCACCTCAACACCGTCGAACACCCTGTTCTTCCCACAGCCCAGATGCCGCGTGCTGTCCGGCGTCGGGCCGTTCGAGCCTGCGCTCCGGCGCAAGGCACCGATTTACGTCGTCGAGGAAGCGCCGTGGTCGGCATTCAGGGATAGTGAAAACCCTTACGGTTTCGTCGCTTTCGACGTCGATCCCGGTTCCCCGGGCGGCAAGACGTCGATCAAGGCGACGCATTACGCCGTCGACGGCCCGTACGGCGCGATCAAGGTGGTCGAGGAATTCACGCTCACTCGGCCTCGCGGCGGCTGATCTTTTCCTACCCTGAGGCGATGACCGCTACCGATCTCCCGCTGGCCGGCAAAGTCGCTTACGTGACGGGCGCTGCCCGCGGTCAGGGTCGATCGCACTGCGTCAGGCTGGCCCGGGCCGGCGCCGACATCGTCGCCATCGACGCCTGCGCCCCGGTGACCGCGCACAACGGCTATCCGCCGGCACTTCCGGAAGACCTCGCCGAAACCGTGAACCTCGTCGAGGGCGAGGGCCGCAAGATCCTGGCCTCGGAGGTCGACGTGCGGGACCTGGCCGCCCAGCAGCGGGTCGTCGGCGATGCCATCGAACAGTTCGGCCGCCTGGACATTGTCGTCGCCAACGCCGGCGTGCTGAACTGGGGCCGGCTGTGGGAGATTTCGGCCGAGCAATGGCAGGACACCCTCGACATCAATCTGACCGGTCTGTGGAACACGATCAAAGCGGTGGTGCCACCGATGATCGCGTCCGGTAACGGCGGATCGATCATCGCCATCAGTTCAGCGGCGGGCATCAAGGCCGTTCCCGGCTGCGGCCATTACTGCGCCAGCAAGTTCGGCGTGGTCGGGCTGACCAACTCGCTGGCCGTCGAGCTCGGAGAGTTCGGCATCCGGGTCAACTCCGTGCACCCGTACGGCACCGATACGCCGATGGGCAACGACGTCTCGATGTACAAAGTGTTCCAGGACCACCCGGGCTACATTCACAGCTTCTCCCCGGGCGCCCTCCCGACCGAATCATTGGCCGCCCCGGACCTCGTCTCCGACATCGTGGTGTGGCTGGCCGGCGACTCCTCGTCGCTGATCACGGCGGCTCAAATTCCCGCCGACAAAGGGTATTTGAAGATCTGACCGGAATCCTTCCACGCAGGGCTCAGCTCGTCGATCGTACTGGTAATGTCATTACCGGTTTACGTTAATGGAGCTCTCGGAAGGTGCCATATGACGGAATCGGTGGCAGAGTTCGCCGAGCGGGCCCGCGCGTGGCTGGCCGACAACATGCCGCGCATCGCCGACCCGAACAATCCGCCGTACGCCGACCGCGGCGAAGAGGACTCCTGGCAACACGTCCGCCAGTTACAGCGACGGCTCTACGACGGCGGCTTCGCCGGGATCTGCTTTCCCACCGAGTACGGCGGGCTCGGACTGGACATCGCCTATCAGAAGGCGTTTGACGATGTCAGCGCCTGCTACGAGCTGCCGCTGATCCTGAATGTGCCGACCTTCACCATCTGCTGCCCGACGATCCTCGACACCGGCAGCGAAGAGCAGAAGCGCCAACACATTTCGGCGGCGCTACGCGGTGACGAGGTGCTTGTGCAGTTGCTGTCCGAGCCCAGCGGCGGCTCGGACCTGGCCGGCGTGATCACCCGCGCCGAGCGACGCGGCGACAAGTGGATCATCAATGGCGCCAAGACGTGGAGCACCGGGGCGTTCGCCGCCGACTACGGGCTCCTGCTGGCCAGAACCAACTGGAACGTGCCCAAACACGAAGGCCTGACGATGTTCCTGGCCCGCCTGGACAGCCCGGGCATCACCATGCGCCGGATCAAACAGGTCAACGGATCGACCGAGTTCTGCGAGGAGTTCTTCGACGACCTCGAACTCAGCGATGATGACGTGGTCGGCCAGGTGGACAAGGGCTGGGAGGTCGCGACGCGCCAACTCCACCACGAACGACGCGCGGTCGGCGGCGGCTCGGAATTCGCCAGCGGCAGCGGCGCCGAGAACAACCAGGAGCAACCGCCCGACTATCACGCGATGCTTCGCGCGGCCGGGCTCACCGACAACGAGCGGGCCCGCGGGCTGGCCGGCCGGGCCCTGACGCATCGTGCGGTCTGGGAGCAGTTGATCGACCACGTCTATCGGGGCGTGCTGGACGGATCCCTCCCCCCGACCGGCGGCACGTTGATTCGGCTCTTCCAGGCCGAGGAAGTGGCGCTCGAGATTGATACGGCGCTGGCAATCACCGGTAGCGCGGGCGTTGTGGACGGAACCGCCGAGTTGATGTTCGTCGGCGAACGCTACCTGTCCCGACAAACCGCGGCGCTCGGCGGCGGTACAACTGAGATGGCGCGCAACGTAATTGGCGAACGGATACTGGGATTTCCGCGCGAGCACGCCGCCGACCGCGGCGTGCCTTTCAACCAGGTCAAGCACAGCCGAACCTGACGCCGCATCGAGGCGCCCAGATCGACGGCAACGTGCGGCCCTCTCGCGATTTGTCGCGCCCGCGTCGATCTCGGCGCGACTAGGGCACCAATGCGAACCGTGCATCGATGCTGAATCAGGAGAACAGGTCGGGGCGCTCGGCAACGTAATGACCCACCGTTGACGCCGGTTGTCCGGTGATCTGTTCGACATCACCAGTGGCGCGCTCGTATCGTCCGGCACGGTGTAAGACAGCCATCGTGATGAGATGCTGTTCGACATGTTCGGGCAGGCCCAGCGGCTTGACGACTTCTTGGACCCAGGTTTCATGCGAAATGTCGGTGCCGCGAATCGGCCGGCCCAATCCCTTCGTGTATTCGGCGGCCAATCCATCGATGTCGAGGCTTGCCGGACCGGTCAATTCGTATATCTCACCGATTCGGTGGCCGGGATCTTCGAGGACTACGGCAACGGCACGGGCGACGTCGCTGGTGGCGACCGGTGAAGTTCTAGACTCTCCGAAAGGAAGGACCAACAGGTTGTGCTCCCGCAGCGATGGGGCGGCGAACCACGTGAAGAGCGGATTGTCCAGGAACACCGTCGGCCTAATGTGCACGACCGGCACACCCGACCAATTCATGACGTGCTCGGCGAGGTAGTGAAGCCGATGCTGGTGCGACTCGCCCACGCTGGTCAGTGTCATTTGGGAAACCGTCATTTGAGACATGTTGGCGACCACTTCCAGGTGGCCGTATTCCCTTGCAGCGTCGCAGATTATCGCCGTTGCCTTGAGGTAGTCCGCTGAAACGCCCATCGAAAAGAACATCCGATTGGCGCCCGCCATCGCGTCGACCACGTCCGCCGGCTCCGTCAGATCCCCAACTACGACTTCGGCGCCGAGTTCGCGCAGCGGATCGGCCCGCGCGTCGTCGTGGTGGACCAACGCGCGCACCCGATGCCCGCCCGCTCGCAAGAGCTCAATCACCTGTCGGCTGACACCACCGGTGCCGCCGCCGGCGCCGGTGATCAGGTACAAGGGCGTAGTCATGCTCGCTCCTTCCGGTGTGCCTTCCCAATGCTTCGCATGGGGGGTGCCGGTGAATCGTTCCAGCATCAAGCGAGAAAACTGCAGCATCGCGCTGCGTGGCCGATGGTTGACGACAACGCGCTGCGTCTGTCCGGCCGCATTAAAGCTGACTAGAACAACGACATAGGTGGGCACGCCGCGGACCACGCTTGAATAGTCCTCGAGAAAGCCGCTTTCCCCGCAGGGACCCGCGTAGTTGAACTCCTGTTGATCATAGAGTTCGCGGGCGGCGACCAGGATCGCACGAGCATCGTCGGCGCCGCTCGCGATGCCGTCCATTGCCGCCGCCTCAAGCGTGACATCGTCTGCCAAATTGTCCAACCACAGTGGGTAGTAAGGGTTTCCCATGTACGTCATAGGAGGCCTCCCTCGAAATCGTCGCTAGCAGACCGTCCAAGTATCCGTCCCCCAAACCTCGGCTAGGAGAAATCGAACGAAATCGTCGCGAGACAGCGCTTGCCCGATATTGCCGCCGAGTGCCGTCTAGCGGCTGAGGCGTGAAAGCACATCGCCGACAACGGAATCGGTCGCCACGTCGACCTGCTCCCCCGTGGTGAGGTCCTTCACCCCGATCGTTCCCGCGTCGATGTCGCGCTCGCCGGCCACCAATGCGACCCGGGCACCGGATCTGTCGGCCGCACGCAGCGCGGCCTTGAGGCCGCGATCGCCGTAGGACAGGTCCACCCGCACACCGGCCGCGCGCAACTGCCCGGCCAGCACCGCCAGCCGTAGTTTGGCCTGTTCGCCCAGCGGCGCCCCGAACACTTCGCACCGGGAAGTCTGCCCGACATCTATACCTTCGGCCTGCAACGCGAGCAGCGTCCGGTCGACACCGAGACCGAAACCGATGCCCGAAAGGTCCTGTCCGCCAAGCTGACGCATCAGACCGTCGTAGCGTCCGCCGCCGCCGATCCCCGACTGGGCGCCCAGCCCGTCGTGCACGAATTCGAAAGTGGTCTTGGTGTAGTAGTCCAGCCCACGCACCATTCGCGGGTTGATGACGTAGGGCACGCCCAGTCCGTCCAGGTGGGCCAGCACGGTTTCGAAATGCTGCTTGGCCACGTCGGAAAGGTGATCGAGCATCACCGGCGCGTCGGCCGTCATCGCCTTGATTTCCGGCCGCTTGTCGTCGAGCACCCGCAGCGGGTTGATCTCGGCGCGCCTTCGCGTTTCCTCGTCAAGGTCAAGCTGAAACAGGAAGTCCTGTAACAGTTCCCGATACTGCGGTCGGCAGGTGTCGTCGCCCAGCGAGGTGATCTCCAGCCGGAAACCATCAAGGCCGAGCGAGCGGAAACCGGCGTCGGCGACCGCGATGACCTCGGCGTCCAGTGCGGGATCGTCGACGCCGATGGCCTCGACACCGACCTGCTGCAGTTGGCGGTAGCGACCGGCCTGGGGACGCTCGTAGCGAAAGAACGGGCCTGCGTAGCACAGCTTGACCGGCAGCGCGCCGCGGTCCAGACCATGCTCGATCACGGCGCGGACAACTCCGGCGGTGCCCTCGGGCCGAAGTGTCACCGAGCGGTCTCCGCGGTCGGCAAAGGTGTACATCTCCTTGGACACCACGTCGGTGGACTCCCCCACGCCACGGGCGAACAGCGCGGTGTCCTCGAAGATCGGCAGTTCGATGTCGCTGTATCCGGCCCGGCGAGCGGCGTCCAGCAGTGCCGTGCGGACGGCGACGAACCGCGCCGAATCCGGCGGAACGTAGTCCGGGACGCCCTTCGGCCCCGAAAACGAAGAAAACTCGCTCACGGGCCGAGCCCCTCGATGTACGGATTGAACTGCCGTTCGGCACCGATGGTGGTCGAGTTGCCGTGCCCGGGTAGCACCACCGTTTTGTCGTCGAGCACCAACAGCTTGTCGACGATCGACCGAAGCAGGTCGCGGCCGCTGCCGCCGAACAGATCGGTGCGGCCCACCGAGCGCTCGAACAGCGTGTCGCCGGTCAACACCAGATCTTTGTCGCCGGCGATCCGGAACACCACCGAACCGCGGGTGTGGCCCGGGGTGTGGTCGACGGTGACGCTGATTCCGGCCAGGTCGATCTTGTCGCCGTCCCGATCCAGCTCGACCACCTGCTTGGGCTCGCGGAAGATCGCGGCGAGCAGCAACTGACCCAGCTTCGGCCCGAAGTCCTTGATCGGATCGGTCAGCATGAACCGGTCCTCGGGATGGATGTAGGCGGGGCACCCGTAGGTATCGGCCACTTTCTGCGCCGACCAGATGTGGTCGATGTGGCCGTGGGTGAGCAGCACGGCCGCCGGCGTCAGCCGATTCTTGTCCAGGATGCGGCGCAGTTGACCCATCGCGCGCTGGCCTGGGTCGACGACGATGGCGTCGGCGCCGGGGTGCGGCGCCAGCACGTAGCAGTTGCACTGCAGCAACCCGGCGGGAAATCCGGTGATCAACACGAACTCCAGTTTCCCATCCGAACGATCGCAGACGGGTCGCGCCACCCTTATCGAGGGTGAGCTGGCACACTCGTCCTGACCAAGCCCGCGATCATGGAGGGATATCGGCGGTGCCGACCAACGAACAGCGACGTGAGAATGCCAAGCGCAAACTGCAGCGGCAGCTGGAACGCCGTGCCCAGCAGGCTCGTCGCCGCCGGACTCTGGCCATCGTCGGAGGGTCGGTCGCGGCGGTCGCCGTCGTCGCCGCAATCGTGGTCACCGTCGTCCTGACCAACAAGGACCACAACAACAAGCAAGCGTCGGCGGCCGGCAGCTCGTCGACCACCGCCGCGTCGGGCCCGGTGTCGGGGCCGCCGTTGCCGGCCTTCAAACCGACCGCCGATCTGGGCGCCAACTGCCAATACCCGCCGTCGCCCGAACCGGCCGCCAAGCACGCGAACCCACCAAGGCAAGGCAAGGTGCCCACCGACCCGGCGCAGGTCAGCGTCAGCATGGTCACCAACCAGGGCCATATCGGCCTACTGCTCGCGAACAACGAATCACCTTGCACCGTCAACAGTTTCGCCAGCCTTGCGCAGCAGAAGTTCTTCGACGGCACCAAATGCCACCGGCTCACCACCGGAGACTCATCGTCGATCCTGCAGTGCGGTGACCCGAGCGCCGACGGCACGGGCGGCCCGGGTTATCAGTTTGCCAACGAATACCCGACCGACCAGTACAAGCCGGGCGATCCGGCAGCCCGCGAACCGGTGATCTATCCGCGGGGCACCTTGGCGATGGCCAACAGCGGTCCGAACACCAACGGCAGCCAGTTCTTTCTGGTGTACAAGGACACGCTGCTGCCGCCCGAATACACCATCTTCGGCAAGATCCAGCCAGACGGCCTGGCCACCCTGGACAAAATCGCCAAGGGCGGTGTCGCCGGTGGCGGCGCGGACGGCCCGCCCGCGATCGAAGTCACCATCACGTCGGCACAACTGGACTTATGACCATGAAACTCACGCGAATTGCCGCCATGCTCGCGATGCTCGCCTTCGCGGTGACGGCGACGTCCTGCACCCACCACAAATCCGGTGACACCGCCGCCACGACGTCATCCAGCGCCGCGGCGACCTCCACTCGTGCCCCCCTCGCCCCGGTGACTGGCCCTGCTCTGCCGCCCTTCTTCCCATCGCCGGCGGTGGGGGCCAACTGTCAATACGCACGGTCCGCCGACCCGGCCGCCAAAGCGGCGCCGGCGCCGACCCCCGGCAAGGCATCGGCCGAGCCCGCGCAGGTCGGGCTGACCGTCGTCACCGACCGCGGCCGGATCGGCCTGCAACTGGCCAACAACGAATCACCCTGCACCGTCAACAGTTTCGTCACCCTGGCCCAGGGGGCGTACTTCGACAACACCGAATGCCACCGGCTGACCACGTCACGTACCTTGTCGGTGTTGCAGTGCGGCGACCCCAAGGGCGACGGCACCGGCGGACCGGGCTATCAGTTCGCCGACGAGTACCCGACCGTCCAGTATCCGGCCGGCGAGCCGGCGCTCAAGCAGCCCGTCGTATACCCAAGGGGCACACTGGCGATGGCCAACTCCGGGCCCGGTACCAACGGCAGCCAGTTCTTCATGGTCTACCGCGATTCACTACTGCCGCCTACCTACACCATTTTCGGCACCATCAACCAGGCGGGGCTGGCCGTGCTCGACAAGATCGCTGCGGGCGGTGTCGCCGGCGGTGGTGACGACGGTAAGCCCGCCAACGAAGTCACCATCACCACGGCGCGTCGAGACTGAGCTAGACCGAACGCTCGATGTAGTTGCGGGCCGCCCGCCGAATGGAGTCTTCGGTCGGCGTGGGATGCCAGCCGAGTTCGCGAGTGGCCTTGGCGTGACTGGCCGGTGAGGTCAGTTCCACCAGCCGGGCGCTCTGCCTGCTGATCGGGAGGTCTCGCCGCAGCAGCGCCCCCAGCGCATCGTTCACCCAGCCGAGCCCGTACATCACCGCCATCGGGATACCCAGGCGAGGCGGCCGCGCACCGACGGCCTGCGCGGCGGTGGTGACCAGGTCACGCTGGGTCATGTAGCGCTCAGAAATGATGTAGCGCTGCCCAACCCGCCCCCGCTGCGCGGCCAGCAACATCCCGGCGGCAGCGTCGTCGATGCCGACCACCTCCGAGCCGACGCCGCGAACATAGAACGGCATTTTGCCCTGCGCCGCGAGCTTGACGAACATCCCTTGGCGCGGTTGCCAATCGGGCGGCCCGTAGGGATTCGACACATTGGTCACCACGGCGGGCAGCCCATGATCGGCGACGTACGACAAGACCAGTTGCTCGGCGGCGCGCCGCGACTCGATGTAACTGCCGGCCTGATCGGCCCAATTGAACGGGGTGTCTTCGTCGACTGTCGCACCGTTTCTGCCAATGGCAATCGTGCCGATGGTGCTCAGGAACACGAACCGCTGCAGGTTCGCCCGCGCCGCCACGCCGAGGACGTTGCGCAGACCTTCGACGTTGGTCTTGAACAGCGGGGCGGGATCTCTCAATTCCGCCCTGGTGTCGACGACGCAGTAGTAGACAACGTCACGATCCGACATGGCGGCGGTGACATCTGCAGTATCGAAAAGATCGCCGTATCGCCGCTCGACGTCCAGGCCGTCAATTCCTTTGGTGGAGCTTGACTTTCGCAGCAGAACCCGAACGTCGGCACCACCGGCCACCAGATGGCGGGTAACGCAGGCGCCGACGTTGCCGCTGGCACCCATGACCAGCGCCCGCTGTCCGGCCACGCCCACCTGGTCGCTTTCTGAAGGCATATATTCGGCCGCCTAGGCCGCGGACGTCACCCGGTAGACGTCGTAGACGCCTTCGACATTGCGGACCACGTCGAGCAGGTGCCCCAGATGTTTGGGGTCGCCCATCTCAAAAGTGAAGCGGCTGATCGCCACTCGGTCACCGGCGGAAGTGGTCACCGAGGCCGACAGGATGTTGACCCGCTCGTCGGCCAGCACCCGTGTCACGTCGGACAGCAGCCGGTGCCGGTCGAGCGCCTCGACCTGAATGGCCACCAGGAACACCGATGACGGTGACGGGGCCCAGTGCACCTCGATGATCCGCTCGGACTGCTGCTGCAGCGAGGTGGCGTTGGTGCAGTCGGTGCGGTGCACGCTGACTCCCCCGCCGCGGGTGACGAATCCCAGGATCTCGTCGCCTGGTACCGGCGTGCAGCACTTGGCCAACTTGCTCAGAACGCCCGGCGCGCCCGGCACAGACACCCCGACATCGTCGCTGCGCGGACGGCGCGGGACCGTCGTCGGTGTCGAGCGTTCGGCCAGATCCTCCTCGGCCTGGTCGATGCCGCCGAGCTCGGCCAGCAGTCGTTGCACCACATGCTTGGCGGAGACGTGCCCCTCACCGACCGCGGTGTAGAGCGCCGAGACATCGCTGTAGTGCAGCTCGTTGGCCAGTGCGGCCATCGAGCCACCATTCACCAAGCGCTGCAACGGAAGTCCGCCGCGACGCACTTCGCGGGTTATCGCGTCTTTGCCGGTCTCGAGCGCCTCCTCGCGGCGCTCCTTGGCAAACCACTGACGGATCTTGGTTTTGGCGCGCGGGGACACCACGAATTGCTGCCAGTCCCGCGACGGCCCTGCGGTGGCGGCTTTCGAGGTGAAGACCTCGACGACTTCGCCGTTGTCCAGCTTGCGCTCCAGCGCGACCAGCCGGCCGTTCACCCGGGCGCCGATGCAGCGATGACCCACCTCGGTGTGCACGGCGTAGGCGAAGTCAACCGGGGTGGAGCCGGCGGGCAGCGTGATCACGTCTCCCTTCGGCGTGAACACGAAAATCTCTTGTACCGCAAGGTCGTAACGCAGCGATTCCAGGAACTCACCGGGGTCGGCGGCCTCTCGCTGCCAGTCGAGGAGTTGACGCATCCACGCCATGTCATCAATCTCGGCGGCGGCATGCAAATGCGGCACGCCGTTGCGGCCCTTGGTTTCTTTGTAACGCCAATGCGCGGCGATGCCGTACTCCGCGGTGCGGTGCATGTCGCTGGTTCGGATCTGCACCTCCAGCGGTTTGCCCTCCGGTCCGACGACGGTGGTGTGCAGCGACTGGTACACCCCGTAACGCGGCTGGGCGATGTAGTCCTTGAACCGGCCGGCCATCGGTTGCCACAGCGAATGCACCACGCCGACAGCGGCATAACAGTCCCGGGTCTCGTCGCACAGGATCCGGATGCCGACCAGGTCGTGGATGTCGTCGAAGTCGCGGCCCTTGACTATCATCTTCTGGTAGATCGACCAGTAGTGCTTGGGCCGCCCCTCCACCACCGCGTTGATCTTCGACCCGGTGAGCGTCGCGACGATCTCGGCGCGGACCTTGGCCAGGTAGGTGTCCCGCGACGGCGCCCGGCCGGCGACCAGTCGCACGATCTCCTCGTACTTCTTGGGATGCAGGATCGCGAACGACAGATCCTCCAACTCCCACTTGACCGTGGCCATACCCAGCCGGTGTGCAAGCGGGGCAATGACTTCCAGTGTTTCGCGGGCTTTGCGGGCCTGCTTTTCCGGCGGCAGGAAGCGCATGGTCCGCATGTTGTGCAGCCGGTCGGCCACCTTGATCACCAGCACCCGGGGGTCGCGCGCCATCGCGGTGATCATCTTGCGGATCGTCTCGCCTTCGGCGGCGCTGCCCAGCACCACTCGGTCCAGCTTGGTCACCCCGTCGACGAGGTGGCCGACCTCGTCGCCGAAGTCCTGCGACAAGGCCTCCAGGCTGTAGCCGGTGTCCTCGACGGTGTCGTGCAGCAGGGCGGCCACCAGCGTGGTGGTGTCCATACCCAGCTCGGCGAGAATGTTGGCCACCGCAAGCGGATGGGTGATGTAGGGGTCCCCGGAATGCCGTAGCTGGGTCGCGTGGCGCTGCTCGGCCACTTCATAGGCCCGCTGCAACAGCGTCAGGTCGGCCTTCGGGTAGATCTCGCGATGCACCGCCACCAGCGGCTCGAGCACCGGGCTGATCGTGCCGCGCTGAGCGGTCATCCGCCGCGCCAGCCGGGCGCGCACGCGGCGCGAGGCACTAGTGGGGGCTTTCAGACCGATCCCGGGCTCACCGGATGGCGCGATGTCGGCGAGCTGCAGCGGCTCGGTGGGCGGCTGAATCGCCGTGCCCTTATCGTCCGCCACTCATCTCACCTCCGGAGCCTCAAGGATATAGCCCGCCGCGCTGTGCGCTAGAGAACCGCGATGCTGTGCACCGGCAGCGGCGCCACCAGCTCACGGCCGCCCAGGCCGGCCAATTCGACGACCACCGCCGCGGATATCACCTGCGCGCCGGACTGCTCGAGCAGCCGGTGCGCCGCGGCCAGCGTGCCACCGGTGGCCAGCACATCGTCCACGATGACAACGCGGCGGCCGGTCAATTCGATCCCGTCGGCGGGAAGTTCCAGGCTCGCGGTGCCGTACTCGAGCTGGTAACGCTCGGTGCGCACCGGCGGCGGCAGCTTTCCGCCCTTGCGGATCGCCAGCACACCGGTGCCGAGCCGGGTGGCGACCGCTCCGCCGATCAGAAACCCACGCGCGTCGATACCGGCGATCAGGTCAGCGCCGGACGCGACGTCGGCCAGGGCGTCGGTGACCGCGGTCAGCCCGCGACGGTCGGCGAATACCGGAGTCAAGTCCTTGAACTGGATTCCCGCCGTGGGGAAATCGGCGACCTGCCGGGTCAGCGAGGTGATCAGATCAGCTGCCGAGTCGCGGTCGGCCGCATTCACCGTTCGAGGACCCATCGGTCCATGTTCCAGCCGGCACCCCACCGGCTGGGGTTGGCGCCGACGGCATACATCTTCTTCGACGCCAGCACGGTGCGCTGCTGGCGATACAGCGGCAACGTCGGCATTCCGGCCCACAGCACCGGCGCGCTCTCGGCCAGCAGCCGAACCAGGTCAGCGGGGTCGGCCGAGACCGCCAACGCAGCGATGATGCCGTCGACCTGACCGTTGGTGTAGCCGGACAGGTTGTTTCCGTTGCCGGTGTGCAGGGCGTAGGCGTCGATGGCCGATGACCCCGTCGATCCGCTGCCGGTGGCGCCGCCGGTGCTGGCCAGCAGGACGTCGATGGCGCCGTCCTTGAGCGCTTGTGGGCCAACGGAATCCGAGGTGACGTCGGAGACGGTGATGCCGGCCGGGCCGCAGGCCTTGGCGATCGCACCGACGATGGCGGCCAGTCGCGCGTTGGGGCCGCGATAGCCGATTTTGACCGCGAGCGGCTTCCCGCCCAGCGCCGCGCGCGCCGCGTCGGGGTTCGATTTGATGAACTGGCCTGCCTCAGGAACGTTTTCGGCCTGACCGATGGCGTCGTCGACCGTGGTGTGCAGTCGCGCGTTGGCGATCGGCGTCGCGGCGTCGCGCGCTATCACGTCACGCGGAGTGCAGGAGGCAAGTGCGCGGCGGGCCGCGATGTCCAGGAGCGGTCCGCGCGGCGCGAAAATCAGCTGCTCGATGCCGTCCGACGGCGCATCGGTGCGCCGGTAATTGTCGGGTGTGGCTAGCGCCCCCGAGGAGCCGGCCGCGACGTCGACGACATCTGCGCTCTTGGCGTTGACCCGGTCCTGGATGTCGGCTTTCTGCGGCCACACCGTGACCCGCTTGGTCATCGGCTTGGCGCCCCACCAGCGGTCGTTGGCGACGAGAACCACAGCGCCGCCGTCCAGCACCGATTCGATCTTGTACGGCCCCGACGACGGGAAGTGCTTGGCGATCGCGTTCGAATCCGTGCCCACCTTGAGGTTCCAGGTGGTGTTCCACAGCTGCGCGATGCGCGCGATGACGGGTTGCTTGTTGCCCAGCAGCGCGCCGGTCACGTCGACGCCCAGTTCCTCGCCGATGACGTGCGACGGCAGAATCGCGGTCGCGGTGAACAGTTGGTTGTAGTCGACGATGTTGCGGTCGGGCGCGAACGACACCCGCGCCTTCTTCTGTCCCGGTTGGCAGTCGATCGAGGTGATGTCGACGTAGCCCGCCTGGCTGGCGGCGTCGAAGCCGGGAAAGCGGCCGGACTGTGCCGCCCACGTCAACACCAGGTCGTCGCAGGTGGCGGGCTTGCCGTCGGAGTAGACGGCGTTGTCGGCGATCTGGTAATCCAGCACCAGCGGCGAACCGCCGACGATCGAGATCGTGCCGAAGTCGTGGTCGGCGACGACCTGGCCGTCGGGGCCGTGGTAGCCGAATCCGGTCAGCGTCCGCGCGAAGGCCTGCGCTCCCGCCGACGCGGCGCCGCCGACCGTGTTGGTGTTGTAGGTGTCGAGCGCGCCGTCGACGACGTAGTCGATCTGTCCTGCGGCGCTTCCGGAGCACCCCGTCAACGCGCCTGGCACGGCTACCGCAAGCACGACGACCAGCCAGCCGACCGCCGCCCGCCGGCGCCAGGCAATCATCGGGCTAGCGTTTGTTCTTGCCGGTCGGACGCGAGTGCCGGCCGGCGGACTGCCCTGCGGGTCGCGCGCCCGGGGCGGGCTTGCTCGGCGGCGCCTTCGCGGTGGCCGCCAACGATGCGCTTGCCGGCTCGGTGGACCCGTTTTCGTCGTCCGATTCGGCGCGCTCGCGACCCTTGTCCGGGGCCTTTCCTGCTTCCGGGCCGCGGCGTCGGATCACCCGGCGGGTGTGCGTGCGCACCAGCTCGGTGCGCTCGCGCAGCGTGACCAGCAGTGGGGTGGCGAAAAAGATCGACGAGTAGGTACCGACGACGATGCCGACCAGCTGCACGAGCGCCAGGTCCTTCAGCGTGCCCACGCCCAGCAGCCACACGGCCACCACCATCAACGCCAAGACCGGCAGCGTCGAGATCAGGCTGGTGTTGATCGACCGCATGAATGTCTGGTTGACCGCCAGGTTGGCCTCTTCGGCGAAGGTGCGCCGGGCGGTGTGCTGGAAGGCGTGGGTGTTCTCCTCGACCTTGTCGAAGACGATCACGGTGTCGTACAGCGAGAAACCCAGAATCGTCAGCAGACCGATGACGGTGGCCGGGGTGACTTCGAAGCCCACCAGCGAGTAGATCCC
>NZ_DATNJW010000208.1:0-2004 GCF_035603715.1 Mycobacterium sp.
GGACGCGCGCCGCGACGCGGGCGCCGGACCGAAGCGAGCCGTGGCGCCGACGGAACGTCGCCGTGTGCCGATCGACGACCGGCCAGTCGAATTCTGGCCCACGTCCGCGATCCGGGCCGCGCTGGAGACAGACGACCTTGAGGTCTGGCAGCGCATTGTCGTCGCCATCAAACGCGACCCGTACGGCAGGACCGCGCGTCAGGTCGAGGAAGTGCTGGAAACCGCACGGCCATACGGGGTTTCCAAGGCACTGTCGGAGGTGCTGTCCCGCACCCGCGAGCACCTCGAGGCCAACGAACGCGCAGAGGTCGGCCGCCACGTGCAGACACTGCTCGAGCGATCGGGTCTGGGCCAGGACGAGTTCGCGTCCCGCATCGGGGTTGCGAGCAAGGAGTTCGCGGCCTACTTGTCCGGTGAGACGAGTCCGCCTGCGTCGCTGATGATTCGGATGCGTCGGCTGTCCGACCGGTTCGCCAAGATGCGGAACCAGCGCCACTAGTGGTGTGTCCCCCAAATAATTGGTAGTGAATTGGTATGATTTCAGTATGAGCAAACCCGTGCCCGCATTAGCGATGACCGATGGACAGCGTGAGGTGTTGGAGTCGTTGGCCCGGTCACAGTCCGCGGCGCATCGGGAAGTGGTGCGGGCCAAGGCTTTGCTGATGGCCGCCGACGGCGCGGCGAACGCGACGATCGCTGCCGCGGTGTCGGTGTCGCCGGCCACCGTGGCGAACTGGCGCACTCGGTTCGCCGAGGACGGTCTGGTCAAGTTCGGGCAGGTCCGTGAGGGGCGAGGCCGCAAGCCCTCGATCCCAGACGCCACGCTGGAGAGGATCGTGACGCTCACCGAGGAATACCGGCCGCAGGGCGAGACGCATTGGAGCACAAGGACGATGGCCGGGGTTGCCGGGGTCTCGAAGAGCACCGTGCATCGGGTATGGCAGGAGTTGGGCCTCAAACCGCACCAAGTCGACACGTTCAAGGTGTCGGGCGACCCGAAGTTCGAGGAGAAACTCGTCGATGTCGTGGGTCTGTATCTGAACCCGCCGGAGAACGCGATCGTGCTGTGCGCCGACGAGAAGTCCTCGGTGCAGGCGCTTGACCGCACGCAAGCGTCGCTGCCGATGACGAAGGGCCGCGGGCAGACGATGACTCACGACTACAAGCGCAACGGCACCACCACCCTGTTCGCGGCGTTGAACGTGTTGACCGGCATGGTGATCGGGCAATGCCTACCCCGCCACCGCCACCAGGAGTTCCTGAAGTTCCTGCGCACCATCGACCGAGAGGTGCCCAAGGTCCTGCAGATCCACGTGATCCTGGACAATTACAGCACCCACAAGCACGACAACGTGCAACAGTGGCTGGCCAAGCACCCCCGCTTCCATCTGCATTTCACCCCAACCTCCTCATCGTGGCTCAACCAGGTGGAACGCTGGTTACGTGAGCTGACCGACAAAGCGCTGCGGCGCGGCACCTTCGCGTCGGTGCCCGACCTGATCTTCTCCATCCAGGAAT
Source organism: Mycobacterium sp. (assembly GCF_035603715.1). Taxonomy (GTDB): domain Bacteria; phylum Actinomycetota; class Actinomycetes; order Mycobacteriales; family Mycobacteriaceae; genus Mycobacterium. Next base: position 1,519 of record NZ_DATNJW010000208.1, read on the forward strand.
ACATCGACGCCCACAACGAAGACCCCAAACCCTACAAGTGGACCGCCACTGCCGAATCGATCCTGGCCAAGGTAGCGCGAGCACGCACCACCCTGAATACTGTCAACTAATTGCGGGACACACCACTAGGTGCACAGATTCGACGTGCGGGCCTGCGAGTCCGAAGACCTGCCAGCTGTACCGGGCGCGCCGTGTCCGGTGGTTCATCGCCTCGCGGAATGGGCGAACGGCCGAACGGCTGGCGGTGCCGTCCTCGGTTCGACGTCCCGTGGCGATGGCCATCCCGTCGTACGTTGAAGGACGTCGTCATGACCGCAGCTGCACCGTTCACCACAACCATCATCGGATCCCCACGCATCGGACCCAATCGCGAACTCAAACGAGCAGTCGAGAAGTACTGGGCGGGCCGCATCGATCGCACCGAACTCGAAGCCATAGCGGCGACGCTGCGCCGAGACACCTGGGCACAACTCGTGTCGGCCGGCC
>NZ_DATNJW010000209.1:0-7262 GCF_035603715.1 Mycobacterium sp.
AGACACCGCCGCGTTCTACCGGGAAGCCGAACGCATCTGGCGGGCGCCCAACCTCACGCCGATCGGAGACGTGCAGCATGCCGGAGCAAAGCGGCTGCGGATCGCCGTCATCACTCATTCACTTCTTCGCGAATCCAGCCCCGAGGTTCGCGAGCTGACCTTGAAAGCTGCAGGCTTGCTCGAAGAGCTCGGACACCGCGTCGACCATCTCGAAAAACCGCCAGTGCCTTCGAGTTTCGTGTCCGACTTCGTGCTCTACTGGGGACTGCTGGCAATGGGCCAAATTCAGCAGAACAAGCGCACCTTCGACGGATTCGATGTCACCCGGTTGGACAACCTGTCGCGGGGCCTGGACCGGCATGCGCGTCGAAATCTGCACCGGATGCCGCTGGCGCTGATCCGTTTGTCCCGCGTGCGCCGGTACACCGAACGGCTGGCTCGCACTTACGACCTCGTGCTGACACCGACGCTGGCCGACGAGCCGCCGCAGATCGGCCACCTCGACCCGACCGCCGACTACGACCAGATCATCGACCGTCTGCAGGACTGGGTCGCGTTCACGCCGCTGCAGAACGTCACGGGGGAGCCTGCGATCTCGTTGCCGCTGGCGGTATCGACCAATGGACTACCGGTGGGGATGATGTTCTCGGCGCCGGTGGGCCACGAAGCCCGCTTGCTGGAACTGGCTTACGAACTCGAAGACGCTCGGCCCTGGGCGCATATCGACCAGACCTAGTCGGGTCCCAGCGCCTCCAGCATTCGCTTGAACTCGCGCTGCTGAGACGCCGACAGCTTGGCCAGCACGCGGGCGTCGGCTTCTCGCACCGCGGCCTCGGCGCGTCTCAGCTTTGTCCGGCCATCCGCGGTCAGCGAGGCCGGCAGCGCACGGCCGGATGCCACCGATGCGGGGCGGGTCACGATCTGCGCGTTCTCCAGCCTGTGCAGCACCGTGTTCATCGCCTGCGGTGAGACATTGCCCAGCCGGGCCAGCTCCGCGCTGGACAACCCGGGGCTCATGGAAAGCATTCGCATGCAGACGAATTCGGGCAGGGTCAGGCCCAGCGGGCTCAGCGCCGCCGCCACCTCGGGCCGCAGTGTTGCCATCACCTGAAACAACAGGTACCCAAGCGGCGCGTTCTCAATGTTGCCCATATCAATGATGTTGACACATATCAGCCTGATTGATATACCTGGGGTATGACTGAAACTCAGAATTTCGATTTCGATTTCGATCCGGCCTACCGTGGCGAGGCTGCCGAGTTTTCGGGTGGCCGACCGCCGTGGAGTTTGGGCGAGCCGCAGCCGGAGATTGCGGCGCTGATCGATCAGGGGAAGATCCAGGGCGACGTGCTCGATGCCGGCTGCGGTGAGGCCGCATTGGCGTTGCACATGGCGGCGTTGGGCCACAACACCGTCGGGCTGGACGCCTCGCCCACGGCGATCGAGTTGGCCACGGCGGAGGCCGCCAGGCAGGGGCTGACCAATGCCTCGTTCGAGGTGGCCGACATTTCCGCGTTCACCGGTTACGACGGCCGATTCAACACGATCGTGGACAGCACGCTGTTCCATTCGATGCCTGTCGAGCTGCGGGACGGCTACCAGCGCTCGATCGTCCGGGCCGCCGCCCCGGGCGCGTCGTACTTCGTGCTGGTCTTCAACCGAAGCGGGATGCCCGACGGTCCGGCCAACCCGGTGACCGAGGACGAGTTGCGCGATGTGGTGTCGCGGTACTGGGTGATCGACGAGATTCGGCCGGCCAGGATTCACGCCAACTTCGCTGACACCGATAGCCCAGAGTTTCCGTTCGCCGACGTTCGCGACGAGGGCAACGGTCGCAAATCCGTACCGGCGTGGCTGCTGTCGGCGCACTTGGGCTGACGGCCGCGGCGAAAGCCGTTACATCCCAACGAGTTGGGCGAACCCCTCGATGTGCTCATGCAGATCGAGGGGTCCGTCATAGACTGCTGCCGCGCCGGCGTCTTCCAGCGCTTCCCGCGACGTACCGCCGCTGAGAACTGCCGCGGCCGGGACGCCGGCGCGTAGCGCCGCCTTCACATCCCAGACGGCATCGCCGACGAAGATCGCGTCAGACGGTGTCGCGTCAACGCGTTCCAGCGCTATAGCAACGATGTCGGGATGCGGTTTGGCCCGTTCGGCATCGGCTGACGACGTCACGGCATCGATCAGATCTTCCGAGTCGAGTGCGTTTCGTAGCACCTCCAACTCTTTTTCGCCGGCCGATGTGGCGAGCACCGACCGCCAGCCCCGAGCGGCGATCGCTTCGAGCAGTTCCCGCGCGCCCGGTAGGCGGCGCACCTGCGCGGCGGCGTCGAGGAAGTACGTAGTGTGCAGCTTTTTCACATGCGAGCCGTGCTTGTCGGCGAGTTCGTCGCCGAGCAGGGCGCTGACCAGCTCGTCGCCCGATCGGCCGATGAGGCCCAGGATTCGCCAGCACGGTACTTCCTCGCCGACATCGAGGAAGGCGTGGTGCCACGCCAGAACGTGATGGAAGTTCGAGTCGACCAACGTCCCGTCGACGTCGAACAGCACAACGGGTTGCACCATTGAAATGAACCTTCCGGTTGAGTCGGGGCACCTGCTGGGTACCCGGCCCATGCCCGAATAACGCGGTGACCCTGGGGCGGTTCCCAGAAAGTGCGGTGAGCGACGGCACCAAATCGTCGGCGACGTGGTGCAGCACTGAACCGAGAGTGATCGATACCCGAGCCCGAGAGAGGTTAGCTATGCCGAAGACGACAAAGACCGGCAAGCCGAAAAAGGACGAATTACCCAGCACCGTGCGGCGGTCGAACTCCAAGGCGCAACGCACCTTCGCCAAGTCTCATGACGCGGCCGCCGACGAGTACGGCAGCGAAGAGCGTGCCCATCGCGTCGCGTATTCAGCGCTCAAGCACAGCTTCGAAAAAGTCGGTGACCGTTGGCTACCCAAGAAAAAGAAGGGCCCCTCGGATGCACGCGCAGAGCGGGGCGGTCTACACAATCCACTCCCGTCGGCCGAAGGCGTCGACGCCAATGCCAGCAAGAAACATCTGCTGGACGTTGCCCGACGGCTCGACATATCCGGTCGGTCCACGATGAACAAATCGCAATTGGTCGACGCAATCAAAAAGCGCAACCGTCAGGTCCGGAATCGTTGAGCGCCTCACACGGCGCATTCAATAGTTGTAAAGCCGATTGCGGAAAGGGACGCCTGGTGTGGTCGGCCATTGTGGGCAGAACCTGTGCCCATGGCAATCCGCCGATAGTTTCCTATCTGCGCAGGCCAAGCACGGTGCATAGGAACGCGAGACCAACTCGGTCCCAGCCTGATCGCTGTGGATGTGCTGTGACGTCGCCACGTGGCCGAGCAAACTCAGGCAAATGCTGCGAGGATTTGAGCGTCCGCCGATCACAGCCGCTTCGCGTACGACTAGGCGCGCACATCGGCGAACACGATCGCATACGATCCTGAGGTCGAGTAGGTGAATAAGTGAGCCGCCCGACGTTACGTCACACTCCGGATGAAGAGCGGGTCATGCCAAGCGGGCATAGTGCGCTGCAGGTTGGTGTCACCGATGTCGGTAAGGCCCGTGTGCTCACTCTCGTCGGTACGCTGAATGCCACGACATACGCCCCAATTCGTGACACCATCGTCAAAGCCGCGCTGGATGAACCTGATTCCGTCGTCATCGATGTCACCGAGCTAACCGTTCGAGAAGATCCGGCGTGGGCTGTATTCACCAGTGCCCGTTGGCAGATCGCTGAATGGCCGAACGTGCCGCTCGCTATGGTCTGCGCGCACGGTCAGGGTCGAAATGGCGCTCAGCGAAACGGCATTACCCGATATGTGCCTATGTACGCGACGCTTGAATCGGCACTTGCTGAGCTGTCCGCCGACGGGCTGCACCGCTATCGGCGGCGCTCACGCGCCTCGCTGCCGTCACAGCGGAGCAGCATTCGCACATGCCGTGAATTGACGACGCAGTGGTTGACGGAGTGGGCCAGAACCGACTTCATCTACGTGGTATCCACGGTCGCGACAGAACTGGTCGAAGCCGCCCTTGTCGACACCGATAGAAATTTTGCGCTTCGCCTGGAGACCGACGGATCGACGGTGTCGGTAGCGATACAACACGTTGGCATCGTCAGCCCGGTGCGCCGAAAGTCGGCTCGGGACAATGTTTCCGGCCTCGACCTGGTCGCGGGGAACAGTCGGGCCTGGGGCAACTACACCACCACGGCCGGCAACACCGTCTGGGCTGTCGTCGGCCCGGAAAATCGCTTCTGAGCCAAACAGCCTTTCCGGCCACAGGTCGGTTCCGGTTCGACTTGTGCCAGACGGGGTAACTCAGGGCCATGAGTGACAGCGATCACAGGACTGCCGAGGTGCGCGAGCAGGCACAGGTGCAAGCTGAGCAGGCCCGCACCGCAATGGAGGATCAACGTGACGGCAAAGCCGGCGGGGTGAGCGGGTGGGTGGCCGAACGTGCGGGCGAATGGGATCTCAGCGGTCAAGACGAGAAGACGATGCAACAGCAGAAGTTTTTCTGGAATCTGCTGGTGGATTATTGGTTCCGGATGGAAATCGACGGCTGGGAAAACATCGGCAAACCGCCTGCCTTGCTGATCGGCATCCACTCGGGTGCTCCGTTCGTGTGGGACGCCTGGACCGTCGGCCTGCAATGGTGGCGGCGGTTCGGTCCGGAGCGGCCCTTGCACGGCACCGCCCACGATGCGCTGATGGCCATTCCGGGGTTCGGCCGGTACTTCCGGTCAATGGGGGTGTTGCCCGCGGCCCCGGATGCCATCGCGACCGCGCTGGCCGAAGGCCACGATGTGGCGCTATGGCCGGGCGGCGAGGTCGACTCTCTACGCCCGTGGAGCGAGCGCGATCGGGCCAACCTGGCAGGGCGCAAAGGCTTTGTGAAGATGGCGATCCGCGCAGGAGTGCCGATTGTGCCGATCGCGACGGTTGGGGGTGCCGACGCCATGCCGGTTCTGATCCGCGGCGATCGGCTTTCGCGCGCTCTGCGACTGGATCGGCTGTTGCGGCTCAAGGTCTTTCCGCTGGCCATTTCGCTGCCGTGGGGAATCGCCCCCGCTGCGCTGCCGCAGCTGCCGCTGCCGGCCAAGATCCGCACTCGCTTCATGCCCGCGGTCGAGATCGACAATGATCCGGATCGAGCCGAGGACGACGACTACATCGATCGCAAGTATCACGAGGTACAGGACAGCATTCAAAGCGGGATGGACGCGCTGGCCCGCAAGCGCGCGTTACCGCTATTCGGTTGACCGCCAGACCATTTCGTGCAAGACAGCAACTGGGCCCGGTCCGTAATGGACCAGGCCCAGTCGATTGCTGCTTAGTTCTGGTGGGACTGCTGGCGCTTCTCGGCCGCCTCTTCACCGGCCCGAGCTGCCTCGGCCTCGGCTTCCTTCCTGGCGACGTCGCGCTGGGCTGAGGCCTTGTCCTGCTGAGCCTCGCCCTCTTTCTCGAGGTCCTTGTTGCCGACCACGCTGCCGACGGCCTCTTTGGCGAGGCCCTTGGCGCCCTCGACAACGCCCTTGACGCCTTCTACAGGCCCGCTCTTGTTGTCGTCCGACATAAAGTCCTCCTAGTGGCTTACGTCATTTTTCGTCTGGTCACCCGGCCAATTGCTCGACCGGTCGGACGCGGTCAGAATCGCGTTACTGCCTCATCGCGCCGCAGTTGGCGCATTCCCGCGGTGCCGCGCGCTGAAACCTCTGCGTGCGTCAAAGGCGTCGGCAATATGCCGTGACGGTGTCCCCTCGCTGGTAGAGGGCCTGGGGCGGGTCGCTGTGACGCCCCCCACGCAGCCAGCACTCCGAAACAGCTTCAACCGCAATGGCGTACGGCGTTGCTGGTCGCCGCGGGTTTGCCGACGGTCTTTCGGGCGATTTTGCGATCCGCGCCGACTGGCCGCGCGACAATCGCAGTTGAAGACAAACAGCCCGGTGACCCTGGGCGGACAGAGACCGGCCATGAGGCAGGATGGATCAAGCTATTAGGGGAATAGCCGTCGTGGGGATAGCTAGGTGTCGTCCTTTCATGCGAGGAGTTCGATGACGGAGCAGGAGCCGACGGGCGCCAACGGAGCCGGGGCGTTTCCGCCGGACGGCCGGAGCCCCGCCGGCGGGTCGAGTCGGCACGCGTACGCCCGGGTATTGCTCAAACTCGGCGGCGAGATGTTCGGCGGCGGACAGGTGGGCCTGGACCCCGACGTGGTGGCGCAGGTCGCCCGCCAGATCGCCGAGGTGGTCCGTACCGGCGTGCAGATTGCGGTGGTGATCGGCGGCGGCAACTTCTTCCGCGGCGCTCAGCTGCAGCAGCGCGGAATGGAGCGCACCCGATCGGACTACATGGGAATGCTGGGTACCGTCATGAACAGCCTTGCGCTGCAAGACTTCCTCGAGAAGGAGGGCATCGACACCAGGGTGCAAACCGCGATCACCATGGGTCAGGTCGCCGAGCCGTACATTCCGCTGCGCGCCGTCCGTCATCTGGAAAAGGGCCGAGTGGTGATCTTCGGTGCCGGTATGGGTCTGCCGTACTTCTCCACCGACACCACCGCCGCGCAGCGGGCGTTGGAGATCGGCGCCGACGTGGTGTTGATGGCCAAGGCAGTCGACGGAGTGTTCGCCGAGGACCCGCGGGTGAATCCGGCGGCCGAGTTGTTCACCGCCATCACGCACCGGGAAGTGATCGACCGCGGGCTGCAGGTGGCCGACGCCACCGCGTTCAGCTTGTGCATGGACAATCGCATGCCGATTCTGGTTTTCAACCTGCTGACCGATGGCAATATCGCCCGGGCCGTCGCGGGTGACAAAATTGGAACGCTGGTCACAACGTGAAGGGAGGCGCGGCGCAGAAATGATTGACGAAACTCTCTTCGACGCCGAAGAGAAAATGGAAAAGGCCGTATCGGTGAGTCGCGACGACCTGTCGACCATCCGGACCGGACGGGCCAACCCCAGCATGTTCAACCGGATTGTCATCGACTACTACGGTTCCGCAACTCCGATCACGCAGCTCGCCAGCATCAATGTCCCGGAGGCGCGGCTGGTCGTCATCAAGCCGTACGAAGCCAGTCAGCTCGGACACATCGAGGCTGCGATCCGTAACTCAGACCTGGGGGTGAACCCCACCAACGACGGCACGCTGATCCGGGTCGCGGTGCCGCAGCTGACCGAGGAACGCCGTCGCGAGCTGGTCAAGCAGGCCAAAGCCAAGGGCGAGGACG
>NZ_DATNJW010000210.1:0-7219 GCF_035603715.1 Mycobacterium sp.
TACCGCTCCAGCTGGCCCCGGCGATGTTCTGGCTCGACGCCCACATCTTGCGAGCCTCGTCCTCAACCGTCTGCGCGTGCACGTCGAAACGGCCCGCCATCGACCGCATCTCGTGCGGGTCAGTCATAAAACGTGAAGGCACTTGCTTATCTCCTTGCTTGTAGTGATCGACTGCAACGAACGTGGTAGTCGGACTGGTTACCTGGGGCAACCGCCGACCTGAAACGCACGGCTGGACCCCCCTTTCCCGCTAACTGGTAGCCACTGGGAGTGGCACCACAGTGGGACGGTCTTCATCGACAACACTCAGCCGGCAGCGGCTGCGTTGGCAGCCTCGGTAGCCGCATAGGAACCGGCGCTGGTGCCCAATGTGTTGACGAACATCTCGTGGATCGCCGCAGCTTGGGCGCTGACCGCCTGGTAAAGCTGAGCGTGCGCGACAAACTGTGCGGCGGTCAGGGCTGAAACCTCATCGGCCGCAGCCGGAACCACGCCGGTCGTCGGAGCCGCCGCCGACGCGTTCTGGGAATTCAATCCCGCGCCGATCCCTTGAAGAGTGGTAGCCGCTGCCGACAGTGCCTCCGGCTGCGTGGTCACGAACGCCATTTGGCTTCCTCCCTGGGTCAGTTCCGGCCATCTGTTCGTGCATGAGAATAGACGCGCGTATGGCTGTGTGCTGGGGCTCAAGCCTGGTGTTTGCAACTATTCACCCGGCGGCAACAACTGTTCATCTGCGGTAACAGCTGTGTAACCGGCGCAGCTCCGTGGGCCCCGATCAGCAGCCCGAAAGGCTTCCTGAAGTGCTTAAATGCGTTGGTCTGGGTCGGGCACTGGTCTCCCCGTCGTTACCGGCGCCGGTCGCACGCCGCGGAGCCGTGGACGGTGTGGCACTCCGGTGGCGCGAAAAAAATCTAACCGCGGATAACGCCCGCACCGGTTCCACACCCGCGGCCGCCCTTCGACGGCGACCCGGAAGCTCCGCTGCAAAAACCGCGCCTCCCTGGCGGTCCCTCGGACCCTGTTCGATGACTCCACCCACCGCAAGCCGCGCGCAGCGGGTGGACAGCGCTCCCCCGGCCTGATTTGCCGCCGCGCTCCGTGGCTCAGCCAAAACGTAGCGGCAGATCCTTGAGCGCAAAAGTCTTACTGGGGAATTTGATTTCGGGCTGGTAGCCAGGCGCAAGTTCGAATTCAGGGATCCTCTTGAGCCACTCGTCGACGATCACGGTCAGCTCCATGCGCGCCAGATGAGAACCCAGGCAGCGGTGCGGTCCGCCGCCAAATCCCCAGTGTCGGTGCACCTTTCCGTCCATGGTGAGTTCGTCGGTGGAGATCGCATCGCTGCCGTCGCGGTTGATCAAGGCCATGCACAAGAACACCGATGAGCCCTTGGGCAGCGTCATGCCACCGACGACGACGTTCTCGGTGAGTACCCGGGGTGCCACCGGTGCTGACGGCTCCAACCGCACGATCTCTTCGATGAAGACCCTGATCTGCCTCGGATTATCCCGCAGCTGTGCGCGCAACTCCGGTCTGCGGGCCAGCTCCAGCAGGGAGAAGCCGATCGCCGCGGTCACGGTGTCCAGCCCAGCCAGGATCAGCAGATGGCTCATGCCCAGCAACTCGAGGTCCGTGAAGTTGCCTTTGCTTTGCATCACGGTCGACAACATGTCCGAGCCCGGATTTTCCCGACGGTGTTGGATTGCGTCCGTCAGATATCGGTACATCGCTTGCGCCGCCGGAGCGACGTCCGCCATCGAGGAATACGGGTTGTCGGAGAGAACGGCGTCCTTCCAGGCGATGAGTTGGTCCCGGTCCTCCAACGGCAGACCGTAGAGGTCCAGGAACACCTGGTAGGGGTACGTCCTCGCCAGGTCTCTCATCACCTCGCATTCGCCTCGGCTGGCGATGGCGTCGATCATGTCGGCGGCGTGACGAACAAGCACCGGCCGCGACTTACTCAACCCGTGTGGGCTGAAAAACGGCTGCAGGACTTTGCGGTATCGAGTGTGCTCCGGCGGGTCGAACCCCAACGGGATCACCGGAATTGGGCTTCCCGGTGGTTGAAGCGCCAGTCGAGCGGAAAATACGTTGGGACTCCGCAACGCTGCCAGCACGTCCTCACGGCGGGTGAGGTAGTAGAAGCCATTCATGAATACCACCGGTCCGGCGTCGCGCAAAATCTTCCACCCGGCGCCTCGATCAGCGGCCATCGGCAGGGCGAAGTAGTCAAGCCGCGGAAGGTGAAAGCCCGTGCCGTACAGGCTTTCATTGGTGGAGCTCATGCAGATGATCTCTCGTCGTCGGTTCGTTCATTTTCGCTGGCGCGGTGGCGGGCGGGCGACGGTAGATATCGTATGCGGCCCTCCGCGGCTCGGTCGCGTCGTCCCCGCGCGAGCGGGTGCCGGATCGAGCGACGATGCTCGACATGTCTTTTAGACTCGGCATTGTGAAGGTTCGTGTCGAGCAGTCGCGGTGCGTTGGTCACGCCCAGTGCTATGCGGTTGACCCAGAAATTTTCCCCATTGATGATTCTGGCTACTCCATCCTCGAAGAACACGAGGTCGCGCCGAAGGACGCGCAGACAACTCGTGACGGAGTCGCGTCCTGCCCGGAGATGGCGCTGATTCTGGACGAGGATTGACTGGAAGCCAGCCTATTTCACCGGGCTAGCGGTCACCATCTGGCATGGCGTGCGGGAACCGCCCTTGCAATGCTCGCAGCAGACCATCGATTTCGTCGATGCGAGCGCGTAACTGCACCAACTCTCCAGACGGCCGGGAATCGCCAGGCTCGGATTGCTGGGCTATGCGATGCGCAAGCTCATGCAGTTCGGCGCACTCTGCTCGCAGAAGCCGCTCAAACACTCGCGCCTGAGCGACCTCGGCAGGCTGAGCAGGCCGGCGCGGCAAAACGCTTGCACTGAACGCTTGCGAACCGATCCCGGCCCTCGGGAGCGTGCGGGCGGTGTCTCGGGGCTTCCGCGACAAGGCCAGCGAACCGGATACCTCAGCGTGTTTCGCCACGGAATCCTCCTGCCCGCACCCCCGGTTGTTCACCTACCGGAAACCTACGCCACTGCTCTCGCACGCTTCCAAATGCGCCCCAATTGTTCATATTCGAGCCATGATCGCGACGTCCGCGATTCACCTCGCCTCTAGGCTAACGGGCGCGGCTCGTGTAGCTGAACAAATGAACGAAGATGACGGCGAGTCTGGTGATCGGGTGTCCCGGCCTCGCCGTCGACGTGTCGTCCCCGCGTGTAGTCGCTCTGCCATTGCACTGGCTCTCCCGCGGCAACGGCCGCCGCCGCCTGGGCCTGCCCTTCCATGTCCCGTGGGCGAAGGAAAGACTTGTGCTTGCGATGCAGATCTTCGTCAGAGTCGAGGCGCCTGAGTTCGGGTGCGAAGTCTTCAAGTTCGGCTCGGCGCTGCGGGACGATCATGCAGAACGGCTCGTCGACCTCGAAACGCACCGGCATCAGTTTGCGGGTGAACTTCCAGTTCATGCTGAAACTCGCACTCGCCCAGTCAGTTTCGACTATGCCCTCCAACGGACATACGGCGTCCTTCGGATGGTTCGCCGGCCCGCGCACCAACACGTTATAGCCCGGCGGGGTGCGAAACAGTAACGGCAGATGCCAGGTCAGGATGCCGTTACCGAAATGGCTGACCGGCATGAACTCAGCGGCGTCGCGCTTATCGGGTATGACGCTCACGTCCACGCTGTCTTGGCCGATCCACGTAGCGGTGAACGCGCTCCGATTGCGCAGCTCCCAGCCGCTCTGGTTGGCGATCAGCATCGGCAGGCACCGATTAGGCCAACCTCTACGCGTCTCTGACATCTCTGACATCCACGCCCGGCTAATCGGTGCCGGGGCAATCTGCGGTGGATTGTCACGGGTGATGAACCCGATCAGTGGATGGGCCCGCCTACCGGAATTGTCGCTCATCGGATCCTCGATTCGGTGGGAACCCTGGTCGCCACCGACGCAGTAGCCCGTCCTGTATAGAAAGATGCCCACGCCATGCGTCGACTGAGTTCGGGCCCAAGCGACAGCTCACTTACCGCCCGTTGTGGGGCGATAGTAACCGTATTTGCTCGGCAGGTGCGATGCCACCCGATGGAGGGAAAGGCTTCCAGTGTTTGAGCATTGCCGGGCTAGTCTGTCGGCCGGTTGCCGGTTTGCTATCAAAACTCCTGGGGTGCCACGTCGCAACGTGACACCCCAGGAGCCTGAAGCAAATCGGTTTCTAGCCAGCTGATGGCGGGCGGGGCATCACCGTGGGTTTGAACCCGTAGCGTGGGCCCAAGCCGTTGCCGAAGCCGGCTCGCGTACCGGCCAGCGGCATACCGCCCAGCAGGTTCCCGCCACCGGCGGCGGCCTCCGGAGCAGCGCTCACACTGCTGACCAGTTGCACGCCGTTTGGGGCCGCGGCCGGAGCACCACCGCCGATCCACGACGCCGGCACTGCCAGTTTGCCGACCGAACCGGCGCCGCCCGAAATGGCGGAAATTGAATGCGCGGCGGCACCCGCGCCAGCAGCGCCACCGCCGCCCAGTGCCCCTCCGAGGCCACTCAAACCGTGGAGTGCTGGGGCAGCAGCGGCCGGGGCCGCACCGCCCAGCATTCCCGCGCTCTTCGCAATCTGAACGCCGAAGTTGCCCATACCAACGCTGAAGTAAGGCAGACCCTCAGTGTTGTAGAACAAGCTGGCGTACGGCGAGTAGTCGCCGACAAGCGCCGACAGGTTCGTGGGCAAGACGGTCGTACCGAAGATCAACGCGAACAGCTGCTGAAACGGTGTGGTGGTGGTGGTGGCCGCTGTGCTGGCCGCCGGCGACGCAAGACTCTGCAGCTGGCCCGTCAGCGACGAACTCAGCTGCGACAAGAGGCTCTGGGAGCTTGACGCGGCTGAGTTGCCGGTGGCCGCGCCGACCGCAGAGGCTTGAGCGGCCGTGCCGGCAGGGTTAGTAGTCGCGGCCGGAGTGGCGAACGGCGTCACCTGAGTCGCCGAGGCCGACTGACCCGCGTACCCGTACATGGCCGCGGCGTCCTGCGCCCACATTTGGCCGTACTGCGCCTCGAGCTGCGCGATCAGTGGGGTGTACTGGCCGAAGACGTTGGCCTGCACTGCGGCCGCGGTTTCGGCGCGGTTGGCCGCGACGAGCGGCGGTGCCACCGTCGCCGCGAACGCCTGCTCGTAGGCGGCAACGGCCGCCTGGGCCTGAGCCGCGGCCTGCTCGGCCTGCGTGGATGTCTCCTGCAGCCAGGTGATGTACGGCTGCGCCGCGGTTGACATCGCCGCGGAGGCCGGTCCGTTCCACGCGTCGCTGGCCAGTTGCGTGATCGTTGTCTCGTAGCCCTGAGCAGCCGACTGGAGTTCCGCGGCAAGGCCGTTCCATGCCGACGCGGCAACCTGGAAAGACGACGAACCGGGACCCATGTACATAAGGGCTGAGTTGACCTCAGGCGGTAACGCCCCGAAATCCACCATGTGAAATGCCTCCTAGCCGGCCGCAGCCGCGTTGGCGGCCTCGGTGGCTGCGTAGGAACCGGCGCTGGTGCCCAACGTATTGACGAACATCTCGTGGATGGCCGCAGCCTGCTGGCTGACGGCCTGGTACAGCTGGGCGTGAGCGACGAACTGAGCGGCGGTCAGTGCCGAAACCTCGTCGGCTGCAGCCGGAACCACTCCTGTGGTGGGGGCCGCTGCGGCGGCGTTCTGGGCGTTCAGGCCCGAGCCGATCCCCTGCAGGTTGGTGGCCGCTGCCGATAATGCTTCCGGCTGTGTGGTCACGAACGACATCCGGTCTCCTCCTTGATAACTAAGCGCGTCTACGACCTTGGGCAAGGTCGTTCGGTTGAAAGGTTAGATGGTCACGCTCGGATAAAGCCGCCGCCGACCTAACTGTTCACGCCTGGACGGCGAGTATTCACCCCTCGATATCGGCTGTTTACCCTGAGTTCGACAAACCTTCCACCTGCGGTAATGCTTCGATTAGGCCGGCCGCCGGAACGCGCTGTTTGCTCGGCCGCTCGATGGCCACGTCGACAGCTGCGTAACCCAACCTGGTCGTGGCGAAGGATCAAGCGGCTCAAAGCGCTCGAGCGTGAAAACGCCACGCTCAAGCGGCTTTTGGCTGATGCGGACTTGGAGAAGGTGCGCTGACAAAGATCGCGAATGGAATATCAGGCCGCCACGCAACGCGACGAGCCTGTCACGATCCGGATGCGACGTTGCCGTCCGCGCGGCGCCACTTCGGCCCGGCATATCACACTCGCGCAGAAGACCCGGCAGTCAATCACGAGAAAATGCAACGCCTTTGGCGCGAACAAGGGCTTCGAGCGCCACGGCGCCGACGCCGCAGTGGCCACCATTCGGATAGGCGAACGCGGAACGCTCTCGTTCGCCGTGGACCGTTCACGGATTCCGGCCACGCCACTGGGCGCAGCCGCACGGATCCGTACCGGTTATCCCCCTTGGGGTGGCCGGGGCACCACCGCGTGCCGGAATCCGTATTTCACGACGTACCCACTGCCGCGGCGTCCAGCACCGGCTCCGAGGCCGGCGTTGCCCGCCATCGGAACACCGTTGAGCATTCCGTTTGCCTGCGGTGCGACCGAGCGTGAAGCGCTGACCAGTTGGGCCTGTTCCATCGCCGCCGGCGTCGACCCTTGCCAACCCGCGGGCACCGACAGCCGCCCGAGGGTGCTGGCCTCGCCCATCTGGGCCGACACACTGCTGGCCGTAAACGGTGCGCCACTGACGCCTGCGGTGCCGCCAATTGGAGGAATTGCTGCTGGTGCCCCAGGCATCAACCCAAGCCCTTGTTCTAGTGCCGTTGCCTGAGCGGGGGTAATCAACTGCTGCCCGAGGCCGTAGCCGAAGTTTCCGAGACCGACCGCGAAGTAGGCCTGGAGGATCTGCCGCATCGAGTTCAGGTTGCCGCTCGACAGGCCCAGGCCCCAACCGCCCTGACCCAAGTTGTCGACGGTGTTTGTGAACATCGTCTGGAGCCAACCGATGAACGTATTCGGGTTGGGCGCCGCCGTGGACAGCCCGGTGCTCGCGGCCGTCTGAGTGGTCGTGGTGGGCGTCGACGACACCGCGTTCTGCGCCACCGTCGCGGCTTGGCCGGCCGGCTCGGCGGCAGCCTTGGCAACCGCGTCAGCCTGGTTGCTCGTCCCGTCGGGGTTGGTCGTCTGCGGGGGCTG
>NZ_DATNJW010000211.1:0-2372 GCF_035603715.1 Mycobacterium sp.
GGCTCGGAGTAGCCGATGGCGAACTCGACGCTGCCGTCCAGGATCGCCGGCAGGAACGTCTGCTTCTGCTCTTCGGTGCCGTAATGCATCAGGGTCGGACCGACGGTGTTGAGCGTCACCAGCGGGATCGGCGCATTGACCCGTCTGGCCTCCTCGGCGAAGATGAACTGCTCGATAGCCGAGAAGCCGCGTCCGCCAAATTCTTTGGGCCAACCAACACCCAGCAGGTCGGCCGCTGCCAGTGCGCGCACGCAGTCACGCACCGCGGGGCCACCCTCCATCCGCTCGCTGACTGCAGCCTGGCGTTCCGGCGTCATCACCTGTTCCATGGTCGCGCGAATCTCGTCGCGCAGCTGCTCTTGTTCGGCTGTGTAGTCGAGTCGCACCGGTCAGGCCCCCAGCCGTACCGGCATCCGCTTGACCCCGGGCACCATGGTGGCTCGCATCCGGTCGACCTCGCCGACCAGCTCGAGGCGCGGGAAGCGGCTCAGCAATTCCTCGAACATCACCGTGGCCTCCAAGCGAGCCAATTGCGCGCCGATACAGGAATGTTCGCCGCACCCGAACGCGATGTGCGGGTTGGGGTGGCGGGTCACCTTGAATTCTTCAGAGTCAATGCCGAAGACGTCTTCGTCGCGGTTGGCCGATCCGTACAGCATCACCACCACGTCGCCTTCGGCGATGCGCTGGCCGCGGATCTCGACGTCGGCGGTTGCGGTGCGGGCCATGTGCACGACCGGGCTGTTCCACCGCAGCATCTCCTCGACCGCGCCGGGGATCAGCGAGAAATCGTTGACCAGCAGGCGGTGCTGATCGGGATGAGCGATCAGCGCCAACGTGCCGAGCGCGATCAGATTGCGGGTGGTTTCGTTTCCGGCCACCAGCAACAGGAACGCAAAATTCAGCAGGTCCTCGTCAGTGAGCCGGTCGCCGTCGATTTCGGCACCGGCCAGCACCGAGAGCAAATCGTCGCGCGGCTCGACTCGCCTTGCGCCGATGAGCTTTTGGAAATATTCAAACAACTGGCCGGCTGCCACTAACGGGTCAAGTTCGATCTCCGGGTCAGCGGTTCCGGTGGCCGCGTCCGACCAGGCCCGGAATTGCTCCCAATCGTCGGGCGGTGCACCGATCAACTCGGCGATCAGTCGGGTAGGCAGTGGAGCGGCGATCTCCTCGGCGAACTCGTGCACCGAATCCACGGCCACTCCGTCGAGGATGCCGCGGACGATCTCGCGGATTTTCGGCTCGAGCACGGAAACCCGGCGCCTGGTGAAGCCGGAGTTGATCAGCTTGCGCATCTGCCGGTGGCGGGGCGGGTCGGTGAAGATCAGGCTGCCCGGCTGCACCGGGCTCGGCATCGCCGGGTCCGGGATGGTGATGCCTTGCGTCGAGGTGAACGCGGCTGGGCTGCTGGAGACGAACCGGACGTCCTCGTACTTCAGCAGCGCCCAGAAGTTGGTGACGTCGTTCCAGCAAACCGGCTCCGTCGCGCGCAGTTCCCGGTACGCGGGATAGGGGTCGCCGGCGTAGAAGTCCGGCGAATGCAGCGGGACGGTCGAGCGGGATTCGGTGTGCACCCAGGCCTCCTCGACGCGCGCAATCGTACATATTCATACGATCTGTCCGGTGCACCCTGTTTACTCTGACGGCACCGGCGATGTCAATATGCTTGCTGTTGAAGTGAAATAGCTGATTGCCTTATCGAGCATTGACGACAGTGGGGCGACAGGTGTAGACCAAACGTTGAGCCCCGGATCCCTACAGGAGTGGACATGGCCGACCCACGCTCGTTGATCGACACCTACTCGGTCTATATCGACGGCCAGTGGGTGGACCCGGACAGGGCCGCTGGGGCCGGGGGCCGCTACGACGACGTCAACCCGGCCACCGAGGCGGTGTTCGCGTCGGCGCCCGATCCCAGCCAGGCCCAAGTCGACGGCGCGATCGCGGCGGCCAGGAGCGCATTCGATGCCGGGCCGTGGGCCGACGCCGGACCCGAGCAGCGGGCCGGGTACCTCAACCAGCTCGGCGAGGCGCTGCTGTCGCATGCCGACGATTTTTACGCGTTGGCGCAACAGGAGTGGGGTTGTACGGCCAACGAGCGCGTGATCCACGTCGAAGGGCCGGCGTTCGCGGCGCTGAACGCCGCCGAACTCGCCACCCATCCCATCGAGGAGCCGATCGACGCCTTCGGCGCCGCGGGCAAGACACTGCTGCGTTACGAGCCGCTTGGCGTGGTGTCGATCCTGACGCCGTGGAATTTCCCGCACACCCTCAACGTGATGAAAGTCTGCGCCGCGCTGGCCGCCGGCAACACCGTCGTGCTCAAGCCGTCGCCGCTGGCGCCGCTGGCCGGACTGGCGCTGGCCCGA
>NZ_DATNJW010000212.1:0-10471 GCF_035603715.1 Mycobacterium sp.
TGGCGGGGGTATGCCGCACCGATGTCTACGTCGCTCAGGGAAGGTTGTCGTCTGCCGACCCCCTGATTCTCGGGCACGAGTTGGCAGGCGTCGTCGCCGAGCCCGGTCGGGGCGATCACGGGTTTGCCGCAGGAAACCGGGTTGCCGTGATGCCGGCCATCCCCTGCGGAACGTGTCTGCGATGTACCAGCGGCATGCCAGAATGCTGCCCACACCACGAATTTCTCGGAGTTGGCCGGCACGGAGCCTTCGCGGAATACATGGCGGTGCCGGCTCAGGTGGTGCATCATCTGCCCGAGACGCTGTCCTTCAGGGAAGGCGCCTACACCGAACCGGTGTGTGCCTCACTTGCAGTGCTGAAAGCCCAAATCCGTCCGGGAGATCGCGGCTTGGTGTTCGGAGACAACCGGATTGCGGAGCTGACCCGGCGAGTGCTTCGGGTGGCCGGTTTCAGCGAGATCGAGAAGGGCCCAACAGACCCTTCGGCGCCGCTGGAGACCGATGCCTACGACTTCGTCATCGAAACCCAACCCATCGAGCCGGCCTTCGACGACATCATCCGGGTCTTGCGTCCCGGCGGCCGGATCATTCTCAAGAGCCGACCCCCTGCCCCCGTGGCGATCGACCTTGCGGCGGCGGTGCGTAAGGAGGTGACATTCGAAGCCGTGTCCTACGCGACCTTCGCTGAATCCCTCGATTTCCTGACTCGCCACGACGTCGCCGACCTCTTCGGAGAGGTTCACCCGTTGGAGGACTTCGCCACCGTGCTCGCCGCTGACGACGTCGGCGAGGACCTCAAGAGATTTCTGGCTCCCGATCCTGTCGATGCCGAGTCGGCGCCGCCGCGACTCGCGAAGAACGGGGGCCCGCCCGCCATCGCCGACCGACCGGCGCTGTCGACACCCTCGCCTTGCTTGGGGTGAGACAGGTCTCGGTCACGGCGCCACCGTGGAGTGGGCGTTAGTTCGGGCCGTGCACCCTGCGGCAGGCGAGAAGCACTTCCCAGCGTCGAGAAAGCTGAACTGGCGCACAGCTTCCAGGCCCACGACGCCTTCGACGTTGGCGCCGCCAATCACAACGAATGTTTCCGATAAGGCCTGCTTGACCCTCGACGGCACAGCCAGAGAGGCAATCTGCTACTGAAATACGCTGGTAAAGAACAGGATTCGCGGAGGTCGAGGTCGCGGGCCAGCCGATCGCCAGGCAATCGAGCAAGGAGCCAGGAGCCGCACAGGGATGATGAAAACGGCCGTCTGCCGACGGATCCGCCGCCAAGGACCTCGGATCATCCGTAGTCTGTTAGCGCACGAAAGTGTGTTGAGCCAGAATGATGACCCGGGACCCTGGATCGGACGACCATCTCAGTTCCAGGAGACACGGCGCGACTCGCAGGAACACGTGGCATGAATATCTTGGGAATCAGCGGCTTTGAGAATTCGATGCCGTTCAAGCGAGCCCACTGGCCCTCGCTCGACGAACGCGAGTATCGGATTTCGCAGGGCCACGATGCTGCGGCCGCCCTCGTGGTCGATGGCGAGGTGGTCGCCGCGGCCGCTGAGGAGCGGTTCAATCGGGAGAAGCACAGTTCGCGGTTCCCCCGCCAAGCGATCGAGTACTGCCTCTCGGAGGCGGATCTTTCACTCGAAGATGTCGACGAACTGGCGCACGGGTTTGACTACGGGCCCTTCGAACAACTTTTCTCGCTCGACCCGGTTGCCTCACAGCTGTACCGCGAAGTCTATTCCCGCGACGCACTTCTGCGTCTCACGGACCGGGATCTCCATGGCTTTCCGGCGGACCGCGTTTACCATGTCGGCCATCACCTGGCCCACGCGGCGAGTGCGTATTTCACCTCCGGATTCGGCGAATGCCTGGTCGTCGTCATCGACGGAATGGGTGAAGTCGTCAGCGCGACCGTGTATCACGGGAATGCGGGACGCTTGGAGAAGCTTCACGAGATCTCGGCGGCCCACTCGATCGGGATCCTGTACTCACTCGTGACGCTCCACCTCGGTTTCAATTTCGGCGCCGACGAGTACAAGATCATGGGATTGGCGCCGTATGGCGATCCGCAACGGTTCCAGGCCTTCTTCGAACAGGCAATTGACTTGCGCCCGAACGGTTCCATCCGCGTTCCGCCACTCGCCCTGAACCAGACGCGCGAGGAGCGGGAGAATCACCTTGGCACCCGTCGCTACCTCGCCGAGCACCTGGGTTCGCCGCGGATGCCGGACGACCCGATCGCCGATGTGCACCGAGACATCGCCGCCGCTTTACAGGCGGGTCTCGACCGGGCTATGGAACATCTCTGCGGGCACTTCGGCGGGCAGACGGGGTTGCGCAAGCTGGCGATGGCCGGCGGTGTCGCACTGAATTGCACATCCAACGGAAAGCTGCTTCGGTCCGGACTCTTTGATGATGTATACATTCAGCCTGCAGCGGGCGATGACGGATCTGCCCTGGGGGCAGCGCTCTACCGGGCCTCGCTGCTCGACGCGAGTCTACCGAATCGGCGGTTTCCGGTGCCGTTTCTCGGTCCCGCCCCGTCTCACGACGCAATCGAATCAGCGATCTCGGAGGCGGGGGACCGGATCGAGGTAGAACGGTTCGATGGGCTGGAGTCGGCGTGCGAGCGGGCCGCCGACTTGATCCGAGACGGTCATGTCCTCGCGTGGTACCGGGGGCGGATGGAGTTCGGCCCACGTGCTCTGGGACACCGCAGTATCTTGGCCGATCCCGGACACCCGGCGATGCGCGACCGAATCAACTCGATGGTCAAGATGCGAGAAGCCTTTCGGCCCTTCGCTCCTGCGGTCACGATCGAGCAAGTACATCGCTGGTTCGAGGTCCCGCCAATGGCCGAACTCGCGTACATGATCGTCACCGCGGATGTCCGAGGAGAACATCGCGCTCAGCTGCCGGCGGTGACACACGTCAACGGGTCGGCTCGGGTACAGACCGTCAACAGGAACGACAATGCGTCGTTCCACACATTGCTCGGCGCGGTGGGTCGGGCCACAGGTCGAGAGATGGTTCTCAACACAAGCTTTAACGTCAAGGGTCAACCGATTGTCAATACCCCGGCAGAGGCCATGGAGACGTTTCTCGGCACCGGAATCGAGTTTTTGTTTCTGGAGAACACCCTGGTTAGCCGGGCTCGGTAAGCGCGTCACACCGCTATTCGACGTTAGGCTGCACCACCAGTTGCACCAACATCACCCGTCCCATGCGACAGCACCTCGGTGCAGGACATCGCGCATTCGGGCTCGGGACGTTCCCACAATCTGATAGTAAGTAGCTTAAACGGGGGCAACTCGACGCTTTTCTCGTGGCTAATAGCCGACAACTAATCCGGAGAACCCTTGAGTACCAACCCTTTCGACGATGATGATGGGAACTTCTTCGTGCTTGTCAATGACGAGGAACAGCACAGCCTGTGGCCGTCATTCGCCGACATCCCAGCCGGCTGGCGCGTGGTTCACGGGGAGGCCGGCCGACAGGCGTGCCTGGACTTCATCGACCAGAACTGGACCGACATCCGCCCAAGGAGCCTGCGCGAGAGACTCGCCTAGGTAAGCGTGCAGAGCTTTTAGTCAGGTGAGCCAGCCGGGTTCGGAGAGTCGGATGTACCTGGATAACCAGGCGCGGCCTCTGACGCGAGAACAGCTGGATCAATGGGGTAAGCGGGCAGTCTTGACCGAGCCCGCAACCTCGGCTTCGATTCCGGCGTTGTGGGTGGCTCAGGTGGCTCGCATCCCGGATGCGGTGGCGCTGAGTTGTGCGGGCCGTTCTATGACTTACCGGGAGGTTGAGCAGGCCGCTAACCGGTTGGCGCACTTGTTGACGGCTCATGGGGCGGGCCCGGGTGGCTGTGTGGCCGTGCTGTTTTCCCGCAGCGCCGAGGCGATCGTGGCCATCCTGGCGGTGCTCAAAACCGGGGCCGCGTATTTGCCGATCGATCCCACGATACCGGCGACACGGGTCGGGTTCGTGATTGGCGATGCCGCGCCGATCGCCGTGATCACCACCGCGGATCTGGCCGAGCCCCTCGATGGTTACGGGTTGGTGGTCATCGACGTGCATGACCCCGCTGTCGACGGCCACCCAGACACGGCGCTGACGGCACCGGCTCCCGACGATATCGCCCACATCATCTACACCTCGGGAACCACCGGTGTGCCGAAAGGAGTGGCCGTCACTCACCGCAACGTCACCCGGTTGTTCGACGCGCTCGATGCCGGTTTCGAACTTGCGGGCCAAGTGTGGACGCAGTGTCACTCCTACGCCTTCGACTACTCGGTCTGGGAGATCTGGGGTGCGCTGCTGCACGGTGGACGACTGGTGGTGGTACCGGAAGCAGTGGCCCAGTCGCCAACCGACTTCCGTGCCCTGCTGATCGCCGAACAGGTCAGCGTCCTAAGTCAAACCCCTTCCGCCGCGGCAATGTTATCGCCACACGGCCTGGAAGCTGTTGCGGTGCTGGTGCTCGCCGCTGAACCCTGTCCGCCCGAACTAGTGAAGCAATGGGCGACCGGGCGGGTGGTGATCAACGGCTATGGGCCCACCGAAACCACGATCTATGCCTCCATCAGCGGACCACTGACCGCGGACGCCGATGTCGTGCCGATCGGCTTGCCGGTGCCCGGGGCGGCATTGTTTGTGCTCGATGAACTTTTGCGGCCGGTGCCAGCAGAAGTCGTGGGAGAGCTGTATGTCGCGGGCCACGGTGTGGGCGTGGGCTATTGGCGACGCGCGGGGCTGACCGGATCACGATTTGTGGCCTGCCCATTCGGCGTCCCCGGCGCCCGCATGTATCGGACCGGAGACCTGGTCTGCTGGAGCCTCGACGGACAACTGCACTACCGCGGACGCGCTGACGACCAAGTCAAAATCCGCGGCTACCGCGTCGAACTCGGTGAAGTCCGCGCCACGCTAGCTGCATTGGACGGAGTCGAACACGCTATCGTCGTGGCCCGCGAAGACCGCCCGGGCGACAGACGCCTCGTTGGCTACGTCACCGGCACGGCTGACCCCGCTTCGGTGCGAACCGCACTGGCCCAACAACTCCCGCCCTACATGGTCCCCGCCGCCGTCGTCACAATCGACACTTTGCCCCTGACACCCAACGGCAAACTCGACACCCGCGCCCTACCGGCACCCGACTACCAGCACGACAATCACTACCACCCTCCCACTACCCCCGCCGAAGAAATCCTCGCCGACATCTATGCCCAAGTCCTCGGACTCCAGCGGGTCGGAATTGACGACTCATTTTTCGAGCTCGGTGGGGATTCACTGCAGGCCATGCGGGTCATTGACGCGGCGCAGGAATCACTGGATGCGCACCTCACGATCCGCCACCTGTTCGATGCGCCGGCGATTCGCCAATTAGCACAGCATGTCGCTGGGGATGACGGCCGACGCGTCGTGTTGGCGCCCAGGGTTCGCCCCGGTGTGGTTCCGTTGTCGTTTGCTCAGCGCCGGCTCTGGTTCCTGCGTCAATTACATGGACCCTCACCGGTGTACAACACGCCGATCGCTTTTTGGATCAGTGGGGTACTGGATGTCGCGGCGCTGGCCGCGGCCCTCGATGACGTCATTGCCCGTCATGAATCGTTGCGCACGGTATTTGCAGACATCGGCGGAGTTCCTTTGCAGGAGGTGATGTCGGCGCGGGCGGGAATGTGGCTGCGCGGAGGCCCCGCGGTGGTGTCGGTGCTGCAGCAGGATCTCGCCGATGAGTTGGCGGCGCTGGCTGGGTACCGGTTTGATTTGTCGGTTGAAGTTCCGATTCGTGCACAGATCTTTACGGTGGGACCCGAGCAGTATGTGCTGGTAATTGTCTTGCACCACATTGCCTTTGATGGCTGGTCGCTGACTCCGATGTTTCGTGATGTGGGTGAGGCGTATCGCGCCCGTTGCGCGGGGCGGTCGCCGGGCTGGGCGCCGTTGGCGGTGCAGTATGTCGATTACACGTTGTGGCAGCGTGAACACCTCGGCGAGCTTGGCGATCCCGCGAGCGCGATCGCCGCCCAGTTGGCTTTTTGGGAGCAGACTCTGGCCGGGATGCCCGAACGCCTGGCACTTCCCACCGATCGGCCCTATCCGCTGGCGGCCGACTACCGCGGCGCACTGCTGGAAGTAGCATGGCCGGCCGAGCTGCAGCAGCAGGTGCGTGGGGTCGCCCGACGGTACAACGCCACCAGCTTCATGGTGCTGCAGGCGGCTCTGGCGGTGGTGCTGGCCAAGATCAGCGCCAGTACTGATGTGGCGGTGGGGTTTTCGATTGCCGGACGTCGTGATCCGGCACTCGATGAGCTGGTGGGCTTTTTCGTCAACACGTTGGTGTTGCGCGTCGATGTGGGCGGGGATCCCAGCGTGGCCGAGCTGTTGGCCCAGGTCCAACAGCGCAGCCTGGCCGCCTACGAACATCAAGACGTGCCCTTCGAGGTGCTCGTCGAACGACTCAACCCCACCCGATCGCTGACCCATCAGCCACTGATCCAGGTGATGTTCACCTGGGCGAATTTCCCGGGGCAGGGCAGTGATCCCGCCGGGCTGCCGTTGGCCGATCTGCAGGTGACTTCAGTACAGCTGGACACCCGAACCGCCCGAATGGATTTGCTTTTGGTTTTGGGCGAGCGTTGGACTCAGGCTGGTGAGCCCGCCGGGATCGGCGGCATAGTGGAGTTTCGTACCGATGTGTTCGACGCGACCAGCATCGAGACACTCATCAAGCGCTGGCGGCATGTGTTGGCGGCCATGACCGCCGATCCGACCCGGCGGCTGTCATCAATCGATCTGCTCGACGACGCTGAACACACCCGCCTCGATCAGTGGGGCAATCAGGCGGTGTTGACCCAACCCGCAACCGCACCGGCGTCAATTCCGGTGCTCTTCGCGGCACAAGCAGCCCGCACCCCTGAGGCCAAAGCGCTGACCTTC
Organism: Mycobacterium sp.; assembly: GCF_035603715.1. GTDB lineage: Bacteria > Actinomycetota > Actinomycetes > Mycobacteriales > Mycobacteriaceae > Mycobacterium. The sequence continues at coordinate 6,946 of NZ_DATNJW010000212.1, forward strand.
CAAGGCCACTCCATGACCTACCGCGAACTCGACGCGGCGACCAACCGATTGGCACACACGATAGCGCGCCACGATGCGCGACCCGGTTGCTGTGTAGCGCTGCTGCTACCCCGATCCGCCGAGGCAATCGTGGCCATCCTGGCCGTGCTCAAAACCGGAGCGGCCTACCTGCCCATCGACCCCGCCCTCCCCGCGGCCCGCATCGAATTCCTGCTTACCGACGCCGCTCCGATCGCCGCAATCACCACTGCCGACCTGGCCTGCCGCATCAGCGGATTCGACGTCGACGTCATCGACGTCGCAGATCCCGCTATCGACACCCAACCCGACGCACCGCCACCCCCACCGGATCCCGGTGACATCGCCTACTTCATCTACACCTCGGGAACCACCGGAGTGCCCAAAGGCGTTGCCATCACCCACCACAACGTCACTCAGCTGCTGGACTCCTTGAACACCGAGCTGCCATCCGCCGGCGTGTGGTCGCAGTGGCACTCCTACGCGTTCGACGTCTCGGTGTTCGAAATCTTCGGCGCCCTGCTCGGTGGCGGACGACTCGTCGTCATACCCCAATCGGTGATCGCCTCACCACCAGACTTCCACGCCTTACTGGCCGCCGAACATGTCACCGTCTTAAGCCAAACCCCCTCGGCCTTCTATGCACTGCAAACCGCCGACGCGCCCGAACCGCAACACCAGCTCACTCTGCATACCGTGATCTTCGCCGGGGAAGCGCTTGAACCACAACGCCTTCGAACCTGGCTACACAACCACCCGGCAGCACCGCGGCTGATCAATATGTACGGCACCACCGAAACAACCGTGCACGCCTCCTTCCGGGAGATCACACAACACGACGCCGACAACCCCACCAGCCCCATCGGGGTGCCCCTGGACAATCTCGCCTTCTTCGCACTCGATGGCTGGCTGCGCCCGGTACCCCCCGGAGTCATCGGCGAACTCTACATATCCGGCGCCGGAATAGGCCTGGGCTACTGGCGGCGTAGCGGCTTGAGCGCATCCCGGTTTGTGGCCTGCCCCTTCGGCCCACCCGGAACACGCATGTACCGCACCGGAGACCTCGTCCGCTGGCGCACCGACGGCCAACTCGAATATCTCGGACGCGCCGACCAGCAGGTCAAGATTCGCGGCTACCGCATCGAACTCGGCGAGATTGAAGCCGTGCTGGCAGCACATCCCGCGGTGTCGTATGCGGCGGCGGTCGCGCATGACCCAGTAGCTGAGACGAATGCCGTTGCACCGGTTGATGACAAGCTGCTGGCGGCATATGTGGTGCTGGACCAGGATGCGGTGCTGGACCGGGAAGCGGAGCGAGAAACGCGGCTCGTAGAGCAGTGGCAAGGCGTGTACGACGACTTGTATTCGAGCGCGATGTTCGGCGCCCACGTTCCGGCATTGATTGGGGAGGATTTCGCGGGCTGGAACAGCAGCTACACCGGGGCGCCGATCCCGGTAGATCAGATGCGGGAGTGGCGGGCCGCCGCGGTGGATCGGATCCAGGAGCTGCGTCCGGCGCGGGTGTTGGAGATCGGGGTCGGATCGGGGTTATTGCTTGCCCAATTGGCCCCGGGGTGTGCCGAGTACTGGGGCACTGATTTTTCGGCACCCACCATCGAGACCCTTCGAGCGGCGGTGGCATCGCAGCTCTGGGGTGAGCGGGTGCAGCTACGAGTGCAGTCGGCTCACATCGCAAATGGGTTACCCGCGGGGCATTTCGACGTCGTCGTGCTCAACTCGGTGATCCAATACTTCCCGAGCGTGGGTTATCTTCTCGACGTCTTGGGCCTGGCGACGCGCGTGCTGGCGCCAGGCGGAGCGTTATTCATCGGCGACGTACGGAACCTGTCGTTGTTGGCCGCGTTCACCACCGGAGTGCTGTGCGCGGGACCTACCGCGATGGACGACACCGCCGCGGTGGCACGAGAACGGGTACGCCGGGAAATGCTCGCCGAGCAGGAGCTGCTGCTCGCGCCGGAGTTCTTTACGACATTGCCCCAGCGCCTCGCCGAGATCGCCGCGGTCGACCTACAACTCAAACGGATGCGCGCCGTCAACGAGCTCAGCGGTTACCGCTACGACGTGGTGCTGCGAAAGGCGCCGGCAGCCGTACGGTCCCTGGCAAACCTGCCCTCAGAGTCGTGGCGCCGGTTCGAAAGCCTGACCGTGCTGGGCGATTACTTGCGGTCTCAGCAGCTGCCGGAGCTGCGCGTCACCGCGGTGCCACACGCCGGGATAGGGCCTGACGTGGCTCTGGCGCAAGCACTTTCGCAGGCTGGCGACCGGGTGCCGATCAGCCAGTTGCGTGCCGACACACCAGCGCCGGACGCGGTGTTGCCGCATGAGTGCCACCGGCTCGGGGATGAACTCGGATACGCCACGGCGGTGACCTGGTCATCGACCCCTGGTTTGGTCGACGTGCTCTTCACCCGACCCACCGACTCGCTGGATGGCCCGCATCCGGCGCTTTCAGACTTTTACATGCCCACCACCGCCATAAGATCTTCGGCCGGCTACGCCAGCGATCCGTCGGTGATCGAACGCGTGGCCGAACTGCGCCGTTTCATCGCCGCCCGATTGCCCGATTTCATGGTCCCGGCAGCGATCACGGTGATGCAGTCAATGCCGTTGACGGTCAACGGCAAACTCGATCGCCGCGCACTGCCGGCCCCGGAATTCCTCAGCTCGGTCGCTTACCGGCCGCCAAGCGACCAACGCGAGCGAGTGCTGGCCGCGTTGTTCGGCGAGATCCTCGGCGTTGCTCGAGTCGGCGTTGATGACAGCTTTTTCGACCTGGGCGGCCATTCACTGTCTGCCACGCGCCTGGTGGCCCGAGTCCGAGCCGAACTGGGAGTCGAGGTGCCGATCCGGGCGGTGTTCGACACGCCCACCGTTGCCGGGTTGGCCGAATGGATGAGTACGCATGCCGGGGACCGCGCGGGCGTCGCGTTGACGGCCCGGCAACGGCCTGCGTCAATCCCGTTGTCGTTTGCACAGAACCGGCTGTGGTTCCTCGATCAATTCGACGGACCCTCACCGGTCTACAACATTCCGCTGGCGTTGCGGTTACGTGGACAGTTAGATGTCGGGGCGCTGGGCGCTGCGCTGGGCGACGTGGTCAACCGTCACGAAAGTTTGCGCACGGTTTTTCCGGCCGTCGATGGGGTGCCTCAACAGCATGTCATTGCCGCCGAACAGGCAGCTTTCAGCTGGGACGTGATCGATGCGGCCGGATGGTCTGCGGCTCAACTCGGCGATGCCGTGGGAGCGTACGTGCGGCATGCGTTCGATCTGGCCGCCGAGATCCCTTTTCGGGCAAGACTTTTCACTGTTGCCGACCAGGAGCATGCGCTGGTCCTCACCATGCACCATATCGCCGCAGATGGCTGGTCGCTGACTCCGATGTTTCGTGATGTGGGTGAGGCGTATCGCGCCCGTTGCGCGGGGCGGTCGCCGGGCTGGGCGCCGTTGGCGGTGCAGTATGTCGATTACACGTTGTGGCAGCGTG
>NZ_DATNJW010000213.1:0-4102 GCF_035603715.1 Mycobacterium sp.
GCTGAAGTCGAAGGTGAGGTACCCGGTCAGGTCTGGATCGTCAGGCCGGAATGCCGCCAAGGGGCATCGCCGCCCGCCGACAACGACGTCGAACATCTCGCCGGTACAGCTGTGCGCGGCAAAGGGATTCGTCGGGACCAGCACGGGCAGCTCGGCAAGGTCGTCGACCCGGCCCGCCGATTCGAGCCGGGCCGCGACGTCGGCTTGCGGCACCGCGTAGGTCGGGACCACCCGCCGCGGCTCCCAGACCAGCAGTCCGTCGATCGTGTCGGCTACCGGCTCGCCGTCCAGGTCGATCCGGAGGTGTTTCTCGGTGGGCTCGTAGCGCAGCGACGGCAGTGCGCCGCCGAGCAGGTCTCGCATTTTGGTGGCCATCTCACCATCATGACCGGAATACGCCCATGTCAGTGACTGTGCCTTGGAAGGGCTGGACGGCGGACCCACTCCAGCCAGGCGGCAGCACTTCGGATGGGCCCGAGCGATTTCCTGTTGGCCCGGCTGAGGGACATCGTCGACTGCCTTGATGTCTCGGCCACAGCGACCTAAGTGGCCTACCTAGTTGGTCGTTGGTGGCGCTTGCGGTTGGAACGGCTCGTACCACCACCAGTCGGCGCGCTCACCGGTGGGTCCTGGGTAGGGCGCGACGGCGGGCGGCGGATTGCTGGGCGGACGGGCCAGCGATCCCGGGCGAAGTTCGGTGCCGTCGCTGTCGCTCACGACGAGGTGGGTGGCTGCGCCGGAGATAGTAATGATGCCGCGATGATGCAGGCGGTGGTGATACGGACACAGCAGCACCAGGTTGTTCAGCTCCGTCGTGCCGCCGTCTTCCCAGTGTTGGATGTGATGGGCGTGCAGACCGTGGCTGGCTGGGCAGCCGGGAACAGCGCACGTGGCGTGCCTGCGCTCGAGCGCGCGGCGGAGTTGACGATTGACCGTGCGGGTCGATCGACCGCAACCGATTGCTTCACCCTTGCGTTCGAACCACACTTCACAGGTGGCGTCGCATGTCAGGTACCGCCGCTCGGATTCCGAGAGCAACGGGCCCAGATGGAGGGCTCCAATCCGCTGCTCGACATCTACGTGCACCACCAATGTGGTGCGCTGGCCGTGGGGCCGACGCTGCACCTCGGAATCCCATCCGGTCTCTACCAGGCGCATGAACGCAGCTGCATACGTCGGCATCGGAGGTTGTTGATCAGGCTTGCCGGCGCTCTTTTCGCGGTCGCGTGTCCACTCGGCGATCAGCGCATCGCGATGCGACTGCAGCGCAGCCTCAAACGTCGCCGATTCCGTATGCGGGAGTGCGATTCGCCAGAAGTCGAACTCCGCGTTGGTGCTCTTGGTAACAGTTGGCCGAGGTTCGGGCCTGGAAGTGGGTTCAGGCCGCGGTTCCAATCCAATTGCGGTGCGCAACTGGCTGACCGTGGCAACACCGGCCAACTCCGCATAGTGCTCGTCGGATCCCTCGCCCGCGCGCTGCGCGATCACACCAACCTGGTCCAGCGAGAAGCGGCCCTCCCGCATCCCCTGCGCACAGCGGGGAAACGACTCGAGTCGGTGAGCCACCATCGCGATTGCGTGGGCGTTGCTCGATGAGGAACCGGTCTTCCAGGCCACCAGTGCGGCGACAGACCGTGCACCGGTAGCGCCCCACAGTTCGTCGCGATCGATCTCGGCAACGATATCGACGATGCGTCCGTCGATCGCGTTGCGCTGTCCCGTCAACTCGGAAAGCTCCTCGAAGAGCACCTCAAGGCGTGTGCCCGGGCGCGCTTCCGCGCTAGCGGAGGTCGCGGTCGAGGACATGACATGAGCATCGCACTGGGGTACGACAACTTTCGGCACACTGACCGCGGTGCCGATGGCGCAGTACCCATCCTGCTGCGCGGCGACGGAGCCCGGTGCGTCGTCGGTGAAGGAGCCTAGGCCTGGTGCACCGACTCAACGGTGTACAGGTGCGGTTCGAATCCGTCTGCCAAGTCCGCGCACCGCGTCATGTGTTCCTGGGCCGCGGGATTGCTCCGCATCGCCTGCATCGCCTCCGCGTTGCGCCATTGGGCGTAGTTGACCACGCGGGTGCCGTCGGTACTGAGGTGGATATTCGCCGAGATGAAGCCGTCGATGTGCTGCATCACTTCTTCGGTGGCCGCGGTCAACAGGTCGGCGAGTTCTCGAGCCCGCTCGGGTTGCACGGTGAATACGTTGATCAATGTCGCGAGGTCGGCGTGTGCGGTGATGGTCGACATGATGTCCTCCCTTGTCAGGTTCCTGACTTAACCATAGCACAGGTGTAAGGTTCCTGTCATGCAGACGTCTGAGGCGGAGCGTTCGATCGGGTATCTGGTGAAACGGGTACAGCAAGGACTACGGCGCCGATGCGACTTGGCGCTGAAACCGACCGGTCTGTCGATGGCCCAGTACTCGACGTTGCGGGCGCTGCATGAACACCCCGAGGCCTCGGCCGCCGAACTGGCGCGGATGTGCTTCGTGACTCGGCAGTCGTTGCAAGACGTGCTGAGCGGGTTGCGTGCGGCGGGACTCGTCGAGACGGCCAACGCGCCGCCGCGTGGGCGGGCTCGATCCCTGGAGTTGACGCGCCTGGGTTCGCAGCGGCTCGGCGCCGCCCACGACGCGGTGTTCGCCGTCGAAGCGGTGATGCTGCAGGGTATTTCGACGCGCGATCGGCGAACCGTTGCCGAAGCTTTGCTGCGCTGCGCGGAGAACGTCGAAGATGCTTAGGGGCTACTGCGCCAGCCGGTGACACCGATGACGATCATCCGCAGCTGCTTGACCGCGGTGATGCGGATCTGCTCGATCGCATCGGCGCCCTGGACGTCTTCGAGCGCCTCGGCGATGACGATCATCGAGTTGACGAACAGACTCGCCAGCACATTGAGGTCGTCGGTGCTCCACGCGTTCAGACCCGGGAACCGGGCGAGGTCGGTGGCCAATTCCGACGTCAACAGCCGGAATTCGGTGCGGATGGCATACCGCAGAACGGTGACGCCGCTGGAGCGTTCGCGTCCGATGAAACGCCAGTGCTCGCGACGTTCGGTGACGCTGGCAACCACGATCTCGACCGACGATTCGATCACCCTGTTGGGGTCGAGCTTGCCGGCCCGCGCGCCGCGCAGCATGTCGCGCAAGGTCCGAAACGACTCATCGATCAGGACCAGCCCGAGAGCATCCATCGATTCGAAGTGGCGATAGAACGCTCCCGGGACGATCCCGGCCTCCCGGGTGACCTCTCGCAGGCTCAATCCGCTGAAACTGCGCTCATCCAGCAGTTTGAGCGCCGCGGCCACGATGGCCCGGCGGGTCGCCTCTTTGCGTTCTTCGCGGGACGGCCCCTCGCGGCTACGACTGCGGCTCGACCGGTGCGGCCGTGAGCTAGGCGCACGACTGTTCACCGTGTGAACCGTACCACAGACCTGGGAAAACCCTTGACGAGCAGGGCCATGTGCGCGCACGGTATACATATGTTCACTCAGAACTCCACACCAACTTTAGCGAAGCGGGTGCTGGGATCAAACCTGGTCAACCTGCTCACCGGTCCCCACGGCGTCGACCGGTACACCGAACAGGTTGATCCGGCCTGGACACTGGCCGAAGGCCGCGCGAAGGTCGTCGACGTGCGACGGGACACCCCGCGCAGCGTCACCCTGGTGCTGGCGCCCAACGAGGCGTTCACCGACACCATCAAGGCCGGGCAATACGTCAACCTCAGCGTCGAGATCGACGGACGCCGGCACACCCGGTGCTATTCACCGGCCAACGCCGAGGGCGCCTCGCAGATCGAGCTGACCATCGGACATCACGACGGCGGACTGGTCTCGACCTATCTGTACGAGCGTGCGCGGCGCGGGATGGTGGTCGGCCTCAGTGGTGTCGGCGGCGACTTCGTCCTGCCGGAGCAGCGGCCCCGCCGCATTCTGTTCGTCTCCGGTGGCAGCGGGATCACACCCGTCATGGCGATGCTGCGCACGCTCGTCGACGAGGGCCATTCGGGCGAGGTCGCCTTCGTGCACTACTCACGCAACAGCGTCGAGGCGTGCTACCGCGACGAGCTTGCCGCGATGCCGGGTGTGCGAGTGCTGCACGG
>NZ_DATNJW010000214.1:0-15401 GCF_035603715.1 Mycobacterium sp.
GATCTTCACGCGATACGGAACCTTGGCGAGTGAGACTCTCCCGGCAGCCGAGATCGACCGGCAGTTGAAGGAGATCGTGGTCGAGGCCGGCGGAAGTCCGGAGCAGTACGGCGCACCGGTGCCCGACCCGTCGCTGTTCGCCGCCGGGATCACCCTCAACCAGCAGTACCTGCCGCTCGTGGCCGAGGGACGAATAACGGTGTGTCCCTGGATGAAATCCATCACGGATGCGACCGTGACATTCGCCGACGGGCATGCCGAGCAGTTCGACGGGATCGTGCTCGGCACTGGGTTCGAGCTGTGCCTACCGTTTCTGAGTGAAAACATCCGGGAGGTCGTCAACCTCGACGCGGTACACCTAGACGCCGACCGCAACACGTTCCACCCTGACCTCCCCGGGCTGGCCTTCATGGGCATGTGGGACCAGGCGGGCGGATACTTTGTGCCACTAGAACTTCAGGCAAGGTGGATCGCATACACGTGGGGCGGCACGATCCCGCCCCCTTCGGACACCGACCAGCGGCGGTCGATCAACGCCTACCGCGCGCAACGTGGGACGTCCCAGAAAACTCGGATGAACCTGGTGGCTCTCACCTTCGCTCGGGCCGCCGGGGTCGAGCCGCAGCTAGACAACTGGCCGCACATGCGCCGCGCCCTGCTGTTCGGTCCGCTCGCACCGAGCTGTTTTCGGCTCGAGGGCCCGGACGCGCTGCCCGATGCGCCGGCCCGATTCAAGCGCGACGCCGCCGCCTTCGGTGCTATCACGTCAAACGAGCTGACCGAGCGTGAAAGCAACTACTGGTCGCTCGTCGAAACCGCGGCCTCCGGCCCGACCGGGAACGACGAAGGAATCGCAGCGCCCCGGTAACAGCCGCCCGGTTGCGTAGTTCTGCGGGACTGCCGGGAATCGAACCCGCCGCTATACCAGGGCTTTTGCTCCCCTACCTCCCGGTTCGTTTCTGTCTCGTTCCGGTTCGTTGCCGCGGAAGCTGTTGATGGCATCAACGGCGCGGTGCAACCAGATCGAAGACCTCGCCTTGATTCTCGTCGTGCTGCTGGAACTCGACGATGGTCCGCGACGACCGATGTATGAGCAAAATGCCCTGCCACCCATCACCGACGGCGTGGTCGATTTCGGTGAGCTCGAGCAGCGCAGCCCACCATCGGGCACTCTCTTCGGCGTCACGGACTGAGAATGAAATGTGAGACAGCCTGCTGAAGGTGGGCATAGAAACTCCTCGGAACACAGTCTTGGACACGGATAGCTCGGAACTGCCTGCGCACAAGTGATGTCAATCATCCGCACAGATAGCCAGCGACACGACGCGGCTGCAGTTACCTGCGCCCGGCTGCACGCATTGCATCGGCGAGTGTCCAGAAGGACAACCCCAGCAGCGGAACGTCTTTGAGCAGGAACTCGCCGGTTAGTGACATGGCAGGAAAGCCGCCCCCGGCCGGCTCACCAACGCCCGGAGTGGTGAATAGGAAACTGATCGTGGCCAGGAACAGCAGGATGGCCAGCAGGCTGCCTCCGATGGAAAGCTTTGGGGCCACCGGTTTGATCGCTAGCAGCGCCGCCGCCGTTAGTTCGAAGGTTCCCAACAGTGCAGAAAACGTGTAGACGGGGAATATGTTGTAGAGCCAGCCCATGAAGGGGCTGTTGGCGACCAGCGGTTGAATTTGGTGAGCCTCGAAATTGGCGAACTTCAGCGCGCCGATCCAGCCGATGACGATGACGAGGCCGTATCGGCCCAGAACATTTGCGACCCAATCGATTGTGGAGATCTTCACTATCTCCCTTACCTTCGATCTGTCTCTGAGCAAGATCACTATGCAGTTCCTCCTTTGACGGATGCGATCCCAGCGGTGGTGAGTTACCTAGACAAGAGAACTCCGAAGGCGTTGGTTATCAAAGCTGTTCGCTATATGAGTTGCGATCGGGTCGATAAGAACAACGAATAGCTAGCAGGGCAACTGACCTCTGCCGTTATGCGATGCTGCCGATAGTGCGCTCAGTGCAACGGAAGGGATACGATTGCATGGCTCGAATTATTATCGTGGGAGCCGGAATTGGCGGACTGACGGCAGCGGCCACACTCAGACACGCGGGATTCGAGGTGCGAACCGTTGAGCGTGCAGTCGAATTCGGTGAGGTTGGGGCCGGTGTGCAGTTAGGCCCGCACGCAACTCGGGTCCTCGCGGGCCTCGGCTTGGGCGACCATTTGCAACGGCGCGGCATTGTTCCGTCGCAAGTCATGTTCCTGCGGTGGCAAGACAGCAGCGTCATTTCCGCTCAGTCCGTAGCCGAAAGTGCGGTGGTGCTTGGCGCACCTTATTACACGTTCTACCGTCCCGAGCTGATTGAGATGCTCGCCAGCCTCTTACCCGAAGGCACGGTTCGCCACGGGGTTGCCGCCACTGGCATTACCACGATCGACGATAAGCCGGCCGTTCAACTCGACGATGGCAACATTGAGACCGCGGACCTCGTTGTCGGAGCCGATGGCACCCATTCAACGGTCCGGGCACAGACAATCGGCGATGCCATTCCACGCTTTTCGGGCATGTGCGCCTACCGTGCGCTCATCCCGTTGGAGCGCCTTGCAACGGACCCGCAGGCGGCGCGCACCGTTCGCTGTTGGATGGGGCCCACCCGTCACCTGGTGGTTTACCCCGTCGGTGGCGGACCGCGGTACCTCAATGTCGTGGCTGTCGTTCCGGAATCCGACTGGCAGTCGGAGTCGTGGACGTCCCGGGGCTCGGTCGATGAACTGAACAGCCAGTTCCACGGATGGAGTCCCGACGTCATCAGGATCCTCCACGCGGTGGCGGACCCCGTCTACCGATGGGCGCTCTATGACCGCAGCCCGCTGGACATCTGGTCGACAGAAACGACGACCTTGCTGGGCGATGCCTGCCATCCAATGCTGCCGTTTCTTGCTCAGGGGGCCGCACAGGCCATCGGCGACGCGGCCGCCCTTGGTCAAGCCCTGTCAACCAGTGCCGACCTTGCGGACGCCCTGCGGCGTTACGAAGCTGCGCGACGAGAACACACCGCCGAAATCCAGCGGCTGTCATGGCAGAACAACGAGGTCTACCACCTCCTCGACGGACCTGCGCAGCAACGCCGCGACGAGGCGATGGCCCAGCCCGACGGCGCAGGCATCATGGCGTGGATCTTCGCTAACGACCCCTACGCCGTCCCCTGTAGCAATCACATTGATGACCATTCGCGGACTACGAACCGAAAGCACGTCGACTAACTCCCGTCTTCGTGCTCGAGCCCGCCGCTTAGCAGTAGTCGAAGTAGGCAGCGCCAGTGGCCTTTAGGCAGCGATGCCCGCTTTCGAAAGAGGCCGGCTAGCAGCCCAGTTGATAGGCACATAAGTAAATCGAATGTTGGAATCGGGTTGGCCGACTTAGCATCGGCCGAGAATTGCTATGAAGGAAGGTCAACGCTTCATGGGCATATCGTTGGAGGCAAACGTTTCTCGTCCAGTGCTGTTGCTGGTCCACGGTGGCTGGCTCGGCGCGTGGAGTTGGGATGAGGTGCGCCAGAACCTGATCAGCCGGGGTTGGCAAACGCACACCGTCGACCTACCGAGCGTGGCCGAGCGAGGGAGCCCACGTCTTGGTCTGCTGGAAGATGCTGACGTGGTTCGTCAACGCATCAATGAGATTGGCGGGCCAGCGGTGGTAGTCGCCCACTCTTACGGCGGTGCGGTGATCACTCAGGCCGCTGCCAATCTGCCCAATGTTCGACACCTCGTCTACATCTGCGCTTTTCAGTTGGATGTCGGGGAATCCATGCAGGACATCGTCGGCAAAAGGCCCGCCTGGTGGAACATCGAGGGCGACATCGCGACTGTGCACGACCCGCGCGCAGTATTCTTTGACGACCTGCCCCCCGACGCTGCCGAGCGGGCGGCCGCCCGCCTGAAGCCCTTTAGTGCGTGCGCCGGCAATCACAGCCTGACCGCTGCTGCCTGGCGCACAATTCCGTCTACCTACATCGTTACTGATCGGGACAAAGCCGCACCTCCCGCAGGCCAGGAGATTCTGGCGGCACGTGCCACGTACGTTCGTCACTTGCCGTCGGGCCATCTGCCGCTCTTATCTATGCCCTCGGCCCTAACTGACCTCATTGTGGAGGCGGCCGCCACCACCATGGATTGAGGCACAGACCGATTCGTCTGATGCTCGACGCAGCGGAGGCCGATTGGCTTGAGACGATGAACTTTGATGCGGGCAGGCGCCGGGATAGACGAAAGATGCACCACGCCAATGGTCTTCATAAAAACTTCCGCTGTTCTCTCCAGGTTAGGGACGGGCACCGGTATCCCTGAAGCAGGGATAGCTATTACGTAGAACCTCTGGTCCGGGTCGCTCATCAAGAGCTTAGGCATCACCCGACTCGACACTGAAGATCGCTCTTCGGGCGATGGCGTTCGCGCTAACCCCGCTGCAACCTAGAGGTTATTGGCTCAGGGCGGCGGCTGTACGTCGGGCTCGAACCGACCCCGGCGACCACACGGAGAGGGCGAGGCATGGCGAGAATGCACGAGGAAATGTTGGTCGACTCGCGAATGTCGAAGGCTGAGGTCGTAGTAGTCCGAGCATGTCGATGACAGGCGACTCGCGGGACCCGGTCGATGTCCACCAAAGTATTGCGGACCGGATATGCGAATCCGGCCGTGCCGCCGGACGCTTGCCGAGCGAACACTCGCCAACAGGAAATCAACGGACCTCGGCCACGTTGGCGTCGGAATGCAGTACGACTGCGCCAAAGCCAAACCATCGTGGGGCTGTTCACACGCCGCGACTGGTCGACGCCGACTCAGTGGAGGGTGACGGGTGCGGTACTAGGAGCCGTAGAGTCGACTACTTCACGCCGGCGAAGCTGGAGGCGTTGGTGGCAGTCGCCGAGCAGGGAAGTTTGTCGGCGGCAGCACGGAGCTTGCACATTAGCCAGCCTGCTTTGTCGCAGACGATCGGCGGACTCGAACGCCGTTTGGGCACAAAGCTGTTCGTGCGCACGAGTACCGGCGTGAAGACCACTCGGGCGGGGCGCGCGGTGCTCAGCGAGGCTCGAACGATACTAGACCGTCATGATCGGCTGCTCCAGGTTGCGGCGGGATGTGTCGCAGATGAAGGCGGTGCCCTCCGACTGTCGATTCCGCCCGAACTACCCGTGAATGTGTTGCGCACACTCGCCAAGTTTGCGGCAGAGCACCCGGCAACGCGGCTCCGGACGCGTCGGTTGACCATTGCCACCCAGCTGGCGGGACTACACGGCGGAGCGCTCGACGTGTGTTTCATGAATGAACGTCCTGCGGGCCACGACCTGCATTCAATGCTGCTAGCAGTAGAGCACCTCGGTGCGTTGGTGAGCCATTCGGTGGCGGCACGAGTTGCCGGCCCGGAGGGAATCCGGCTCGACACCCTCGCGGGGCTGGAGTGGCTGGGCTTCCCGCGATCAAGTAGCCCGGCGTGGCATGACCGAGTAGCGGCCGTTTTGCGCACGCACGGCATAGACCCGGACGATGGGGAAGGCCGCCGTGACGATTTTGGAATTCCATCCGTGGTGTACACCGCGGTAAGTGGTGGACATGCGTTTGCGCTTGCACCTGCGCACTGGGCACATCCGGTCACTGACACCGTCACCTGGATTCCCCTTGCTGACGACTCGGTGGTGCGGACCACGTGGGCAGTCTGGCATGCAAATTGCCGCCGCCGAGACGTTGCGCAGCTCATCCAGGCATTGGAAACATGCGACTCCCCTACCCACGACCCTTCCTCAGCGCCGAGCAGATGCCCATGACGTTCACCCAGTGGGCGATGGTGTTTCTGCTAACGCTCCGGTTATCGCAATCTCGAGTGCACGCCGCAAGGGATCCACAGCACCTGTTATGTCGGCAAGCAGCACGCCGCCCTGAAAAGCGGCAAGAAGGCCGCCGGCTAATGCCTGCGCGTCAGTGCCCACCATCAAGCCACCGTTGTCGGCCACCCGCTGAAGTCCTTGCGCCATCAGGGTTTCCCATCGAGCGAACCCCGCTTGCAATGCCTTGCGAGCCGGCCCGTTGTCCTGGTCGAGCTCATTGATCAGCGATCCGATCGGACAGCGGATCGCGTCATCGGAGGACGCGTACGCGTTGACGGTGCTCTCACACCAAGCGTGCACGTCGGCGGCCGTCGACATGGTGTCAAAAGAAAATCGCGCCGAGGTGATCACTTTGTCCACCTGCGCGGCAACGACGTCAGCCACCAAGTCGGCCTTACCGGCGAAGAAGTGATAGAGCTGTCCGCGCCCGACGCCAGCTGCGGCTCCGATCTCGTCGAGAGTGGTCGCCCGCACGCCACGCTTGGCGAAAAGGATGCAAGCGGCATCCAGCACGCGCTGTACGGTCGCGCGCCCCCGATCTGTCGTCGGCCTGTTTAGCACCCCATAACTTTAGCTTCAGATGGCTAATTGTACTAGCAGGTACAGTTACTGTATTGTCAAGTACAGTTCTGCTGGAAGCCGCGATCATGCACCTAGGCAACGCGAAAGGGCACGGTATGCAGTCGGTTGATTGCGTCATCGTCGGTGCCGACAGTGCGGGTTGCGTGTTGGTGAATCGCCTCACCGCTGGCGGTGATTTCAAGGTTCTGCTGCTAGAGGTGGGCGGCCCGAACGATGCGCTCGCTGTTCATGACCCCGCGGCGGTGCACTCGACGTTCAGCACCGCCCGTGACTGGACGTACATGTCGCTGCATCAGGCCTGTCAATGCATCTCCCACTAGCCATGACCCATGACATGTTTGCGTCGAGTGAGCGGCGCGCGGCGAACCCGCCTATGCGCGGCCGCGACTCGCAGCTACGACGGATACGGGATGCTATTTCGGCACTAGTACATGGACACGGTGGCGTCTTGATCATCGAGGGATCAGTCGGGATCGGGAAAACCCGCCTGCTGAAGGAAGGCATGGCGCTTTCGGCGCAAGCGGGTGTGGGTGCGGTTTTTCGCCGAGTCCTCGAAAATCAGCAGACGGTACCACTCGCGCCGTCGTTCGTGGAACTGCTGCATGCTGACCTGTCGCGAGGCGGCTTAGATCCATTATCCCGCTTAGGTATTCGCGACGTCATGCACTCTCAATTGACGGAGCACCCGGGTGGCGCGATATTGACAGCGTCCGACCAGCATCCGCTCGCCATCCATATCGATGACCTACATTTTGCGGACAATGCAACCCTCATGGCCTTGCAATCGGTCGCAGTGGAGTTGAGAGACTCGCCACTACTCTGGGTGTTCACGGTAATACCCAATGCCGGCAGTCTAGTCGTTTACGAGACTGTGACCCGGTTGGTGGCTGACGGCGCCGAAGTGCTCCGGCTCAACGCCCTGACCAACGCAGCTGTGGCCGACGTAGCCCGGGACATGTTGCGCGCCAACGCGGATAGCTCGGTGTTGATGCTGGCGGACCAAGCGCATGGCAATCCCTTTCTGTTGATCGAGTTGCTACAGGGCCTCAGTGAAGAGGGCCGGATCCAGCTCGTTGATGGCCGAGCGATGGTGACCGGTGACGCGCTACCCCAACGGCTCAGCGCAAGTATGCGGCTGCGATTGGAGCGCTTTCCAGAATCCATCCGCTGCCTTTTGCAAGTGGCTTCGGTGCTGCCCGATCGGTTTACCGCAGGCCTCCTTGCAGCGATGTTAGAGCGCTCCCCGGCATCCCTTATCCCAGCCGTGGAAGAAGTAGTACGTGCCGAGCTGCTGACCGACGAAGACGGCCAGCTGCGATTTTGTGAAGATCTACGACGCGAAGCGATACGCCAGTCGTTGCCGGGCTCCTTGCGTCGTGCGTTGGAGCGGCAGTCGGCGACAATCATGCTCGACGCTGGTGCCGCGCCGCAGGACGTGGCAACTCAACTGGTACGCAGCGCCGACATCGGTGACGCTCCCGCTATCGCCACCTTACGAGACGCGGCGCAAATCCTGGCAGATTCGGATGCTGGCGCCGCAGCCGATCTGAGCAAGCGTGCGCTCGACCTCACCCATGTCCGCGATCCCCAGCACGGCCAGATTGTCGCGGAAACCGTTGTGCTGTTGAATCGGGCATTGCGCTACGACGAGGCGCAGCAACTAGCGAATGAGGCTCTGTCCAATGCAGTCTCCGCTGAGCAAGAGGCCGACATTCGACTCAGCCTCTCGACATTGGCAAGGGGCACAATCGAAAAGCGCATTGAGCAGAATCGCAGCGCTCTTCTGCTACCGCAACTCGATGAGCGGATCACAGCGCGTCATCAGGCCTGGCTCGCCTACAACCTGATGGTGAATGGCCAACTCGGCCAGGACCGCAGAACAGCCGCTGAAGCGGAGGCCGCGGCCGCAAACACTGATGACGTGGAGGCCAGGATCGTATCCGAAATTGCGCTCGCGGGCCTCGATTGTGCTGACGGCTATTGCCAGAGGGCTCTGGCGCGCTTGGAGACACTTGACGCGTTAGTCCGGACTAGCAAATTCACCCCGGCGCATCAACTTGCCGAGATCCACAGCGCAAATATTCTCGCAGTCGTCGGGCGGCTGGACGAGGCTGCGGCACTGATCGCAAAAGGCATCGAAATATCTCGTAATATGGGCAACAACATGGCATTTCAGATCTGGACCCACCACGAAGGAACGGTCCACTTGGCCGCCGGCAAGTTGTCCGCCGCCCGCTCCGCCGTCGAATCGCTCCCTGCCGCGGACCGCATGAGGTGGACGAGCGTAAACGGAGTACTTGGCATGTTCACTCTCGCCAAGGTTGCGGCTCATACCGGAGACCGAATGCTGTTGAAGGACGCCTCGATTGCGGCGCGCGACGCCTACGCTAGTGGGTCGCCCGCGGTGCGACGCACTGCGGCCGGGGTCCTGGGACTAGCAGCATGGCTACGTGACGATATAAATGGTGCGGCCCGCTGGCTCGGTGCTGATACCAGACTGATAGTGACACCAATGTTCCCAGTGGTCCTCGATGATTTGCTTCTCACTGCACGGGTAGCCGTAGCGACCGGTGAGGGAAATGTGCGAGAACGCGCGTTGCAAGCCATCGACGTTCTTCAACATGGTCAGCCCGGAGTAACACTTTTCACCGCCGTTGCACAACAAGCAGGCGGAATACTGGCCCAGGATGTCGATGCCCTTACGGCCGCCTCGCAATCATTGCGATCCTCGTCGCGACCTCTCCTTGGTGCATCTGCTGCCGAGGATGCGGGCCGAGAGCTGATTCGGTCCCAGTATCACACAGACGCAATTGCTCAGCTCAACATGGCATTTGACGTGTACGCCGACTGCATGGCGGTGACTGACGCACGCCGGGTCGGTCGAATACTGCGAAGTCAAGGGATCGAACGGCGCACGGTGACACGCCATCGCCCGAAAAACGGGTGGAACAGTCTTACCGATTCCGAGCTGAGGGTCCTCCACTTGGTTGCCGAAGGCGCAACAAACGCTACCGTCGCGAGGGAGCTTCATTTGTCGGCCCATACCGTCAAGACCCACGTGCGCAATGTCTACGCCAAGCTTGGCATCGATTCACGACTTCAGTTGCGCCGCCTGGTTCAGGGTGTCGATGAAACCCGCAGGACGTAAGGTCGAATCGGTACCAATCTCCACCTTGCGCGGGATCACGCGCAAGAAGCGGCTGGCGAGCGATGGCGATGACTAGAAGGTGAATCGTCCGCGACGACCGCGGAGGGAGCAAGCTCGTGAGACATTACCCGGCCTAACATCTGATCAAGTCAACACGATCTCAACGATCGACGGCATCGAAATGGTCTCCGACAGTGGCGGAGAAAGCGTCGACAGGCGCTATCGCGATGCGATCCCATCGGTTCAACACGCCGCCGAACCCTCTAGTTGCGCATCGCGATGAGGAAACGCATGAACGTTGAGACTAAGGGAAACTCAACCGAGGCTGGCACATGCCGGCCGGCGGCACGGATGAGGTCAGTGAGATCGGCGTTGTGTGTGAGCCATCCGCGCTCAGCCAGATATGCCGCCCGATCCCGCCGCTGGGCTGAGAAGGTCAGGTTGCGCAGATTCAGACCTTGGTCATGCTTGCGCCAAATGTCGTGGAGGTAATTCAGTGTGTCACCAACTACGTCGGGCCCCCGGCCATCGAATAGTCCGCAGCGATCCGGCTGCCGGAGGCGCTCAACGCAATGACCCCGTCGAGCACCTCGTCCTGCGCGCTGGGGGGTAGATAGCCGATGAGGAGTCCCTCGGCTATCCACGCGGTCGGCTTTGCATCATCGAAACCTGCCTGCCGCAGCGTCGTTGCCCAATCTAGGCGAAGGTCGATACCCAAACAACGGTGCTGCGCTGCCGATGTACAGCGGAGGCTCGCCAATAGATGCTTCTTCCAGTCGATGATTTCGGGCTGATCAATTTCGTAAATCGACATCGCATTGGGCCAGTCCAAACGATATGCGCGGCAATCCAATCCCGAGGCCAAAATCACCGCTTGCCGAATGCCCACGCGACATGCCTCGGCCAGGAAATAATCGAACGCCCTACAACGCACGCCAAAGTAGTGTGGGAACCACTCGGTTCCGATCTCTGCGAATTCGATTATGCCGTCTACTATCTGGGTGAAGATCTTCATTCCGAGTGCCCGAACTAGGACTTCCGCGAACGGGTCGTCGATCACCGGGTCGGGGCTACGGCTAGCGACGGCTCGCGCCGCGGCCGCCATCGTGGCGGTGGCGCCTACGCCGCCCCTTAGATCCCAACTATCGTCATTGGCTCGCATCATACTCGCCCCTTCGACTCGTCAAGTTACTCAACGCTTCCTGCGCAGATTGTCTGGATCTTCGTCATCATTCAAGCCCTACCGACACGGCCTTAAGGAATTCTCGCTCGAACACGTCGCGCCCAACTCATCAAGGTATAAGGATCATTGATGCGGAGGGTGCCCCTCCTTTCGCTGTCTGTATTCAACAACACATTCGGCCGCAGAGCCAAGCACCCGTCGACGATTACGTTAGGCATATAACCAAATTGAATACCGTTACCGCACCGTCCAGTTCGGCTGCAGGAACCTTCAGCGTGCTCGGTGTTTTTCACTTGCCACGACGTGATCGAACGGGTGTAGTGGTGATGATCAACCGCCTAGAGCTTCGCGCCAGGACCACGCTGGTGGCATGCTCTCGAAGCATGACCGCGAGACCAGAGACTTATTACGCTCGCGACGGCAACCTCCGTGTTGCCTACCAGATCGTCGATGATCAGGGGCCCGACCTCCTATTCGTCCCCACCCCTGTGTTCCCGATCGACCTGCTGTGGGACGAGCCCACGGTCGCCGGCCAGCTTGGCCGGCTGGCGTCGTTCAGCCGGCTGATTCTGACCGATCTTCTCGGGGTGGGGAGCTCCGACGCGGTACCAATCAATGAGCGTCCCGCCATGCAGTATTGGTCCGACGGGCTCATCAATGTACTCGATGCCGTCGGGAGCAAATCCGCGTCGATCTTCGCCATGGGTGAGTCGGCACTGCCCGTCATGCTCCTCGCTGCGAGCAATCCCGATCGCGTTCGCTCCCTTGTCCTCTGGAGCCCATATGCGTCCTTTTTGCGCACCCGCGATCAGCCCTTCGCGATGCCTGAGCCAGCCCTCGCGGGCTATCTTGGTGCGTTCGAGGACATGGTGGGAACCGGTGCCCTGGTCGATGTGCTGGCACCCAGTTGGGCCGAGGACGCCGCGAAGCGGCGCTGGTGCGCACGTGCCGAACGTTTGGCTGGTGGGCCGGGATATTTCGCCGCGATCCTCGACTTGTTCCTGCGAACCGACGTCACACCAGCGCTCGGCAGTATTCAAGCCCCGACGCTAATATTGCGTCGGCGCGGCGACCGTCACGTGACCGAAGGCCATGCTCGACAACTGGCCGAGCGGATCCGGCAGGCGCGGTTGGTCGAGTTCGATGGCGATGACCATGGTTGGTTCGCCGGCGATACCGAGAACGTGCTCAACGAGATCGAATCATTCCTCACCGGCGGTCGCAGCTTCTCGCCAGCCAATCGTGTGCTGTCAACGGTATTATTCACTGACATCGTCGGCTCGACCGAGCGCGCGGCAATTTTAGGCGACCAGGCCTGGACCACGGCGCTGGCCGCTCATAACCGCGTCGTCGAGCGGCATGTAGCCGAGTCCCGCGGCGCGGTCGTCAAGTTCACGGGAGACGGCGCGCTCGCGACATTTGACGGCCCGGCACGTGCTATCAAGTGCGCGTTAGCGATTCGGGATGCCCTGAAAGACGTCGGTTTGGTCATCCGGGCTGGGCTCCACAGCGGCGAAGTAGAGATTGTCGATAACGACGTGCAGGGCATTGCAGTGCACATCGCAGCGCGGATCATGGCACTTGCAGCACCCGGCGAGGTGTTGGTGTCAGGCGCGATCCCGCCCCTAGTGCTCGGGTCCAGGATCGCGTTTGCCAATCGAGGCAGTCACAAATTGAAGGGCGTACCCGACTCCTGGTCAGTCCTTTCAGTACACCCATGACGATGTGAGGCAACGCTTTCACTCAGTGTAGTGGGAGTCGGGGCGGCGCCATATCGTCGCATCGAGGTGTTCGTTGTACAGGTCGCGCAGTCTTCGAGTCTGCCACGCGCCCAGAATCTCTGAGCGCCCGTCGGGATTTGCCACGGGTCAACCGGTCGGGTCCGGTGGTGATTTATTGCCGAAATCGTTTTAGGGCCTTGGCATTTCAGAGGCACCGCTGCACGAGTCTTGGTTGGGTTGAAAATGTCGATTTCTGTGGTCAGAAGCTATTGTGTTTGAGGCCTAAGTAGAACCAATGCCTTTGCGGAATCGCTCTTGATCCTGGCAGACAGCCTGAGTGGGGTTGCTCCACTTAGCCTTTGACCCTTCTTACGGCTTGACGTGACGGCGGTCACAGCCACGGTGACATATGAGCCATAGGCTCGAGCCCAAAGATTTAGAGACCATTCGAAATGCCTAAGTATTTGGGGTGAACACCGAACATCCATCGTGCCAACGCATTTCGGTCGCCATGAGAGGAGTCACAAATGTTGAGATCTAAAGATGACAACGCGGAGATTCTGACCGATCCGACCGCATTCGCTGATGAACCGCGCCTGCACTTCGCGTTGGCGCACCTGCGTGCCAACGCGCCCGTGTCGTTGGTCGACGTTCCGCATTACCGGCCTTTCTGGGCAGTGACCAAACACGCCGACATCATCGAGATCGAGCGCAACAACACGCTGTGGATCAATGCGCCGCGCACGACGCTGGTTGCTGCCGAGGCTGAGGACTTGGACCGGGCAATGGTGGCGGCGGGAACAGGTCTGCGTTCGGTCACCCACATGGATGGCCAACGTCAGCGGTTGGTGCGGGCAATTGGTGCGGACTGGTTTCGACCCAAGGCCATGCGCGACCTCAAAAGGGCCATCGACGCGCTCGCCAAGCAACGCGTCGATGAGATGAGTCACGCGACCCATTGCGATTTCGCGGCCGACATCGCGGCAAATTTTCCGCTCAACGTGATCATGTCGATGCTGGGCGTACCAGAGACCGACTTTCCCCTCATGCTTAAGCTAACGCAAGAGGTGTTCGGACGATACGACAAAGAGTTTCAGCGAAGCGCGTCGCACGAAGGCTTCTTGGCGACTCTCACCGACTTCTTCGCCTACTTCACAATTCTGACCAAGTCACGACGTGCAAACCCCACAGACGACCTCGCATCCGCGATTGCCAATGCCCGCATCGACGGAGAATATCTGTCTGACATGGAGACGCTGTCCTATTACGTGGTCATCGCAACCGCGGGCCACGACACCACCAGCGCCGCGATCGCGGGCGGGCTGAGGGCCCTCATCGAGCACCCCGGAGAGTTAGAACGTCTGCAGAAGTACCCCGACCTGATGCCTACCGCCGTCGAGGAGATACTCCGCTGGTCCACCCCGGTAACACATTTCATGCGCACCGCCACCGACAACACCGAAGTGCGTGGAGTACCCGTCGCTGCGGGCGAATCGGCCTACCTTTCCTATGTGTCCGGTAACCACGACGAAGAAGTCTTCGACATGCCATTCCGCTTCGACATCGCCCGAGACCCGAATAAACACCTCACTTTCGGCCACGGCGTCCACTTCTGCCTCGGTGCCGCCTTGGCCCGCATGGAAATCAACAGCTTCCTTTCCGAGCTGATACCACGGCTCGATGCGGTCGAGCTGGCCGGAGACCCCGTCCTTTCCGACACCATTTTCGTGGGTGGCCTCAAACACCTCCCAATTCAGTACCGCCTCAGATGAATCCCCTAGACACTTGCAATAGGGTGGCCAACCTGCTGCTCGTGTTGGCGCGGATGGGCCACCGCAATCCCGACTGGTTCGCCTTAGACCCGGTCGAGCCGTTCAAGAACACGTCTGGATCGCCCCGTTCGTCGAGGACGACGTTGCCGAGATCGCCAGATGCATTCCCGTCGGACGCATCTTGTTCGGCTCCGAACGGCCCCACGCGGAGGGTATGGCTCACCCGACCGACTGCTTCGCCAAAGTTGCGTCGTTCACGCCCGCCGAGCAGGGTCTGATCATGCGCGATATGCGCGTGAGCTCACCTTCGGATAATCGGATTGCTGGGGATGCATTAACCCCTGCGTTTGCGGCTTCCAAGCGATGCCATATCGGCAGAAAAGAAACCTGCCAGAGCTCGTCGCGGCCGTCGCCGTCGATGTCCTGCAGCCGTCACTTCGATCAGGGAGCCCAGCGAAGATGCAGCTTATTTGTCGTGTGTATTACACAGTGGTGTCGAGTATCCGTCTTCGGAAGCATTTGAGTGTGATGTACGCCACAATTCGATGAGCCGAAGCGGCGGCGGGCCGGTGAATTAGGGGCCGATGTGGAACGTGGCCGACAGCGTCAATCCTCGACCGCGAACAGCCCCCACTCGCCGGCCACGCCCTTGAGGGTGTGCTCGCCGCGAGCGGCAAAGCTGAGGCCCGACCCGGCGACCAGGTCAACGACGATGCGCGAGACGAACACCTCGCCCGCTCCGGCCGCTGCTGCCACACGTGCGGCGATGTGGACGGCGATGCCGCTGATGTCGTCGTCGCGCAGCTCGACCTCGCCCGTGTGTACGCCCGCCCGCACCTCGAGACCCAGGCTCCGCAGGACGTCGCGGATCGCCATGGCACACCGGATGGCGCGGGCGGGTCCGTCGAACCGGGCGAGGAAGCCGTCGCCCGTGGTGTTGACCTCGCGGCCGTGGAAGCGCTCAAGCTGCCGACGGACCTGGGCGTCGTGCCTGCCGAGCAGCTCCTTCCATCGCTCGTCGCCAACCTCGACCGCGCGCTTCGTGGAGTCGACGATGTCGGTAAACAGCACCGTGGCCAGGACGCGCTCGACCGCGGGCAGCGGCCGGACGCCG
>NZ_DATNJW010000215.1:0-4535 GCF_035603715.1 Mycobacterium sp.
GTTCACCTCCACCAACGCGGTGCGCGCGGTGTGGGAGAAGTTCGGCGAATTCGGTCTCGACGCCCGGGCGTTCTCCGGCGTGAAGATCGCCTGCGTCGGCGAATCGACCGCCGACCGGGTGCGCGCGTTCGGAATCAGCCCGGAGCTGGTGCCCTCCGGTGAGCAGTCGTCGCTGGGTCTGCTGGACGAATTCCCGGACTACGACAGCATTTTCGACCCGGTGAACCGGGTGCTGCTGCCGCGTGCCGACATCGCCACCGAGACGCTGGCCGAGGGTCTGCGCGAACGCGGCTGGGAGATCGAGGATGTCACCGCCTACCGGACCGTGCGGGCCGCTCCGCCGCCGGCGACCACCCGCGAGATGATCAAGACCGGTGGCTTCGACGCGGTGTGCTTCACGTCCAGCTCGACGGTGCGCAACCTGGTCGGCATCGCCGGCAAGCCGCACGCACGCACGATCGTCGCCTGCATCGGCCCGAAAACTGCTGAGACGGCAGCCGAATTCGGTTTGCGCGTCGACGTGCAACCCGAAACCGCCGCGGTCGGCCCGCTGATCGAGGCGCTGGCCGAGCATGCCGCCCGGCTGCGCGCCGAGGGTGCGCTGCCGCCACCGCGTAAGAAGAGCCGCAGGCGGTAATGTCCTACCCCCGGCAGCGTCCGCGTCGACTCCGGTCGACTCCGGCGTTGCGCCGGTTGGTGGCGCAAACATCGCTGGAGCCACGGCATCTGGTGTTGCCGATGTTCGTCGCCGACGGCATCGACGAGCCGCGGCCGATCGACTCGATGCCCGGCGTGGTGCAACACACCCGCGACTCGCTGCGCGCCGCCGCGGCCGACGCGGTGACGGCCGGAGTCGGCGGCCTGATGCTGTTCGGTGTCCCGCGTGCCCAGGACAAGGACGCGGCGGGGTCGGCGGGTTCGGATCCCGACGGGATTCTCAACGTTGCGCTGCGCGACCTGAGCAAGGATCTGGGCGACGCGACCGTGCTGATGGCCGACACCTGCCTGGACGAGTTCACCGACCACGGGCACTGCGGTGTGCTGGACGAGCGCGGCCGGGTCGACAACGACGCCACCCTGAAGCGCTACGTCGAACTTGCTGTCGCACAGGCAGATTCGGGCGCCCACGTGGTCGGTCCGAGCGGAATGATGGACGGCCAGGTCGCGGCGATCCGCGACGGTCTGGACGCGGCCGGTCGCACCGACGTCGTCATCCTGGCCTATGCCGCCAAGTTCGCGTCGGCGTTTTACGGCCCGTTCCGCGAAGCGGTGAGCTCCAGCCTGTCCGGCGACCGGCGCACCTACCAGCAAGAGCCGGGCAATGCTCGCGAGGCGGTCCGCGAGGCGCAGTTGGATCTCGACGAAGGTGCCGACATCGTGATGGTCAAACCGGCGATGAGCTATCTCGACGTCGTCGCGGCCGTCGCGCAGATTTCACCGGTGCCCGTCGCCGCCTATCAGGTATCGGGGGAGTACGCGATGATCGCGGCTGCCGCCGCCAACGGGTGGATCGACGAGCGCGCCGCCGCACTCGAGTCGTTGACCAGCATCCGGCGCGCGGGGGCCGACATCGTGCTGAGCTACTGGGCCGCCGGCGCGGCCACCTGGTTGTCGTGACGGCTCCCGTTGAACCCGGGCCGCAGCCGCCGACCCGGCCGGTCGATGTCGACACCGGCTTCTGGTTGTGGCTGGTCGCGGTGCCGCTGATGGTGATCGGCTACATCGCCGACCTGGTCGGCTCCTCGAACGGCCACGGGACCACCCCGCTCCTCGTCGCGCAGGGGCTGTTCGTCGCGGTCTTGTGTGCCATCGTGGTGACCTTCCTGATCCTGATGCGAGCCGGATACCGTTGGGCCCGAACCGTTTTGAGCGGCGGAGCGACTGCCACCGTCGTCTACGTCGGCATCCGGCTGTTCACGGTCACCTGGCCGCCGATGTACGCCGTCGCGTGTGGCGCTGCGGGGATTACCGGATCGGTGCTGATCGCCGGCGGCATGTTTTTGCTGCACCGCAGCGACTCGCACAACTACTTCACCAGATAAGCGCTAAAAAAGACCGAATTTCCGGCTCGGCTCATGTAGCGATTCGGAGGATCCGCGCGATGATGGTACGGACAGAAGACAGTTCCGAATGTCGGATTGAGCTGGCGGCCGTACTGTCGGGAGTCACCGGTGCGACAAAGGAGAGACCCTGAGATGAGTCGGCCAAGTTTGGTGATCGCGTTGGCGGTCACGATGGCGGCATCGGCATGCCACTACGACCCGCACCCTTGGCCCAAGCCGGGAGAAGCTTCAGCGGATGCGCTGGAAAGAATGCTGACTCAACGGGATTCGCTCCAAGATGCCGCCAACGATCTGGTTGCGGTCACCGCGGCGATGCGTGACGCTGTCCAGCAGGCCTACCCCGCGACAACCTGGACGGCGACGTCGGACGGCGGGCAAGCCGGTTGCCCACCGCCCTTCGTTTTCCTGTCCGGCAAGATCTACCAACTGCCGAACTGGCAGTCGCCCGCGCCGGCCTCGCCCGCCGGCGCCCATGCCGTCATCAAAGCCGCTACCGACGTGCTCAAGGCGCACGGCGTCAGCAAAGTCGACGTCCATACCGGGCGCTCGGTGAACGGCGCATTGCCCCGCGATCACGGGCTGCTGGGACTCGCCATCGAGACGACGTCGGGGTCGAATCCGACCGATATGGTCGTGTCGGGGGCGACCGGATGTCACCACGTCGGCACCGGGCCGGGACCGTGGAACAGCCCGCCCAGACCGACACCGAAGTCGTGAGCCGCCGGTAGGGCCCCAGGTTGTTGGGCCGCAGGTCCAGCAGGGGATGATGGTGCACGTGACTGCCGACACGGACACCGAAGCGGCACCGCTCTTTCGTGAGGTCGGTGCGACCTGGTACTGGGTGCTGGCCGGGCCGATTTCGGCCGCAATCATGCTGTGGATCGAGAAGTCCAACGGCAATGGCTGGCAGATCTCGGTCCCGGTGTTCTTCCTGGTGGTCCTGACCAGTTTCATCGCGCTGCAAGTCAAAGCGGCCCGCATCCACACCTCGGTCGTGCTGACGCCGCAGACCCTGCGCCAGGGCACCGAAACCATCCGGGTGTCCGAAATCCTCAAGGTGTACCCCGAACCGGATCATCCGATGGCGGCGAAGAAAGACCTGGAGCGTTGGCAGTCCGCCCGCGCGCTCGGCGAGCTGGTCGGGGTGCCCAAGGGCCGGACCGGCATCGGGCTGCGGCTCACCGGCGGCCGGACCGCCCAGGCGTGGGCCCGCCGGCACCGGCATCTGCGCAACCTGCTGACCCCGTTGGTCGAGGAACGCGTCAGCCCCAACGAGCTCCCGCCGGAACACGACGACGACAGTTCACGCTGGTAATGGTGCGTTTCCGAGCCTTTGTCGAGCTCGCGTTGGCCGTTGCCGCGGTCGCGGGCTGCGCGTTCAGTTGGTCGGCGGTCCGATCCACCGTGGAAGTCGCACCGGTCGCCAAGGACCAGCCGGTGACCACCGCGGTGGTCTATGACCCCTCGCTTTTGCTGCTGACCCTGCTGTTGGCGACGGCCGCCGGAATGCTGCTGGTTGTCGGCATCGCGCGGCTGCGGCGGGTGGCTCGGCCCACGACGGCATGACCACCACCGAACTCGACCTGCGCGGCATGAGCTGCGCGTCGTGCGCTGCCCGCGTCGAGGGGGCGTTGAACCGGCTCGACGGGGTGCGGGCGGCGGTGAACTTCGCCCTCGAGCGGGCCCATGTGCAGCACGAGTCCGAGGTGTCAGCCGGTGATTTGATCCGCGCGGTGGAGTCGACGGGCTACCACGCGTCGGTGGCCGTCGACCTGCTCAACTTCGACGATGACGAGCCGCAGGACCTGTTGCGCTCACGACTGATCTGCTCGGCGCTGCTGGCGATTCCGGTCGTCGCGGTGTCGATGGTGATGGGCTGGCAGTTCGCCGGCTGGCAGTGGGCGGCGCTGGCGTTGACGACGCCGATCGTGGCGTGGGGCGGCTACCCGTTTCACCGCTTGGCGCTGCTCGGCGCCCGGCATCGCACCTCGACGATGGACACCCTGGTGTCGTTGGGCACGTTGGCCGCGTACCTGTGGTCGACGGCTGCGGTGTTCCGCGGCGCGGGTCCGGTCTACTTCGAGGTCGCGGGCGCGGTCACGGTGTTCCAGCTGGCCGGCCGCTACGCCGAGGCGCGGGCCAAGCGCGCCTCCGGGGCTGCGCTGCGCTCGCTGCTGAGCCTGGGCGCCAAGGACGCCGCGGTGTTGCGCGACGGCGGCGAGGTCCGGGTGCCGGTCGCCCAACTGCAGGTTGGCGACGTCGTCGTGGTGCGGCCGGGGGAGCGAGTCGCCACGGACGGCGAAATCGTGGACGGGACAACGGCATTGGACACCTCGGCGATGACGGGTGAGCCGGTACCGGTCGACGTGGCCGCCGCTGACACGGTGGTCGGGGGCTCGCTGAACACCTACGGCCGGGTGTTGGTGCGCGCCATCCGAGTCGGCGCCGACACCCAACTGGCCCGGATGGCCA
>NZ_DATNJW010000216.1:0-4391 GCF_035603715.1 Mycobacterium sp.
GTCGTCGCCAAGGAAACCGAGAACTGCCAGAACTACCCGCGCGGCGACATGTCGCTGTGGCACTGGTCGTAGGCGTTCAGTCCTGATCGGCCTCTGCCAGTAGGCCCACGCACGTCGCGGTGATCAGCCGCGTGAGCGCAGCGGTGAAATCGATCTTCCAATCGGGTGGCACGTCCGTCCGCTTCGCATACTCGTCGGCCAACCTTTTCGGTGGGTTCGCCATCTGCCACAGCGGGGCTGCGAGCGAGTAAGAGGCGAGTAGGACGTCGAAGGCGCCTGAACGTCCCAGCCCGGGCAGCGCATTCTCGATCGCATCGGTCAGCGACAGCACGGCAGCGTTGCTGACTTCCTTGAATTCAAGTACCCGTTCGAGCGCGACCTCGTGCTCAAGGTGCAGATGCAGGTTGGCGAGCAGGTCGCAGAACAGCGGATCGGACGCCAGGCCGTTGGCCAATGCGTCGGCAACCCGAGCCGGCGACATCGGGCCGGGCCCACCCAAGCTTTCGCAGACAGTGTCCGAGAAGCGTGCCCAGCCCTCGGCGGCCAGATTCAGCAGCACCTCTTTGTGTGAGGTGAAGTAGCGGCGTACCGCCGAATAGTGCACGCCCGCGCGGCTCGCGACATCGGTCAGGGTCACCGACGCGACACCGGATTCCAGCGCCAGCGAGCGTGCGGCCTCCACCAGCGCCGCTGCGCGTTGACGTTTCTTGTCGTCGCTTCGGGCGCGCTGGAAGCTGAGCTGCGGCACGGCGCGAGAATAGCGCAGACGAACGCATTGCGGGCCGCTGGTGAACCCGGTACCGTCCGTTTACGCACGTAACATGCGTTATATCTGCATTCGTGCGTGAGCGGGGAAGGAGTCGACAGTTCGGGGTGCGAGCATGGTTTACTCGTCATGGTTTGGCGCTGTCATCGGGCCCTCGCAAGCGCGCTGGGACGTCCCGCCGATCGGTGGATGAATATCTTCGAGTAGTTGAGGCATCGCCGACCGAGAACGCGGCAATGGGTGAAGGGAATTTCGATTTTCAGGGTGCTGGAGCGGGTGTGGATTCCGCTTGTGATCGTGGCTGTGATCGGCCTCGGTGGTTTCACCGTGTTCCGGATTCACGGCATTTTCGGCTCTGAAAAACGTCCGGCTTATTCCGACAGCGCGACCGACGACAGTAAGCCTTTCAATCCCAAACGGATCACCTACGAGGTTTGGGGTCCCCCCGGTGCCACGGCGGACATCAGCTATTTCGACACGAACGCCGACCCGCAGCACGTGGACGGCGCCACGCTGCCCTGGACCCTCAACATGACGACGAAGGCGGCGTCAGTCGTGGGAAACGTTGTGGCGCAAGGCACCGGCAACACGTTGGGCTGCCGCATCATCATCGATGACGTGGTTAAGGCCGAGCATGTCTCGCACGAGGTGAACGCCTTTACCTATTGCGTTCTCAAGGGCGCATGATCAGCGGCCAGGTGCGTTCTCAAAGGCGCAT
The DNA here is from genome assembly GCF_035603715.1 of Mycobacterium sp. Taxonomy (GTDB): domain Bacteria; phylum Actinomycetota; class Actinomycetes; order Mycobacteriales; family Mycobacteriaceae; genus Mycobacterium. The sequence continues at coordinate 1,485 of NZ_DATNJW010000216.1, forward strand.
CAGTAACCGTCAACCGAGCCCCGCGGCCGCCGAACCGCCGCGGCTCCCAAGGATGATCCACAAGTACGCTCTGTTCGTCATCCTGGCGTGGTTGGGGATTATCTTTCTGATGAGCGTGGCCGTCCCGCCACTGGAACAAGTCGCCGAGGCTCGCCAGGTTTCGTTGAGCCCCAAAGATGCACCCTCGGTGCAGGCGATGGAGATCACCGGAAAGCTATTCAAGGAATCTGATTCCGACGATTTCGCGATGCTTGTTCTGGAAAGCGATACCAAACTCGGTGACGACGCCCACCGTTACTACGACAGCATCATCAGACAACTGCGAGCCGATCCGGCGCACATCCAGAACGTGCAGGACTTCTGGGGGGATCCGCTCACGGCGCCGGGCGCGCAAAGCTCCGACGGCAAGGCCGTCTACGTCCAACTGAATCTCGCCGGCAACCAGGGCACCACCCTTGCCGAACAGTCGATCAAGGCCGTCCGGGACATCGTGAACCGGACTCCCGCGCCCAAAGGCGTGACGACCTACGTGACCGGCCCCTCGGCGCTGGTGTCGGACATGCACCACAGCGGCGACAGCACCCTCGTCAAGATCACCGTGGTCACCATGCTGGTGATTTTCACCATGTTGCTGCTCGTGTACCGCTCGGTGCGGACGGTGGTGTGCCTGCTGCTCACAGTCTTCGTCGAATTGACCGCGGCCAGAGGAATAGTCGCGTTCCTCGGCTACCACCAGCTCATCGGGCTGTCCACCTTCGCCGTTAATCTGTTGGTATCGCTGGGAATTGCGGCGGGCACCGACTACGCGATTTTCTTCTTCGGCCGTTATCAAGAGGCACGCCAGAACGGCGAAGATCGTGAAACGGCGTTCTATACGACGTACCACGGCGTCGCCCACGTGGTGCTGGCATCCGGTTTGACGATCGCCGGCGCTACCTTCTGCCTGAGCTTCTGCCGCATGCCGTACTTCCAAACCATCGGTGTGCCATGCGCAGTCGGCATGGTCGTGGCCGTCGCCGTCGCGACGACACTGGTTCCGGCCGTGATCGTGGTCGGCGGTCGATTCGGATTGTTCGACCCCCGACGGAGGATCCAGACCCGAGGCTGGCGGCGGATAGGTACCGCGATCGTGCGCTGGCCGCTGCCCATTCTGGCTGCGGCGTGCGGGGTTGCGCTGATCGGACTGCTGACCCTGCCCGGATACCAGACCAGCTACAACGACCGGCTGTACATACCGCACGACATCGCCGCCAACAAGGGATACGACGCGGCGGAGCGGCACTTCTCCCAGGCCCGATTGATGCCGGAAGTCATGACGGTCGTGGCCGACCACGATCTCCGCGATCCGGGGGACTTCCTCATCCTCGACAAACTCGCCAAAAACATCTTCCGCGTCCCGGGAATCTCACGCGTGCAAGCGATTACGCGCCCGGAGGGCACCGCGATGGAGCACACGTCGATACCGTTCCAGCTCAGCATGCAGAACGCCGGGCAGGTACAGACGATGAAGTTCCAGAAGGCCCGCATGGACGACATGCTCAAGCAGGCCGATGAGCTCGAGGACACCATGAACCGAATGAGGCACATGTACGGCCTCATGAAGCAACTCACCGCCACCACGCACAAGATGGTCGGCGAGACCAAGGAAATGCAGGCAGTCACCGAAGAACTGCGCGATGACATCGCCAACTTCGAGGACACCTGGCGGCCGATCCGCAGCTACTTCTACTGGGAAAAGCACTGTTACGACATCCCGATCTGTTATTCCCTGCGATCCGTCTTCGATGCCGTTGACGGTGTCGACGAGATCGACGACAAGTTCCAGATCCTGACAAAAGACTTTGATCAGCTCGACTCGCTGATGCCGCAGCTGATCGTCGATTTCCCGCCGATGATCGACAGCATGGAGAACATGCGGACGATGATGCTGACCATGCACAGCACCATGTCCGGGATTTTCAACCAGATGGATGACATGAGCTCCAACGCGAACGCCATGGGTCATGCGTTCGATCAAGCGAAGAACGATGACTCGTTCTACCTGCCGCCAGAAGTCTTCCAGAACAAGGACTTCAAGCGAGCGTTGAAGAACTTCCTGTCGCCGGACGGCAAGGCCGTGCGCTTGATCATCTCGCATCGGGGCGATCCGGCATCGCCGGAGGGCCTCGCGCGCGTCGACTCGATCCGGCAGGCAGCCGAGGAGGCGCTCAAGGGCACTCCGATGGAAGATTCCAAGATCTACCTCGCCGGCACCGCGGCCACGTTCAAGGACTGGAAAGACGGCTCCAAGTACGACCTGTTGATCGCCGGAATCGGTTCGCTCTGCCTGATTTTCATCATCATGCTGATCATCACCCGAAGCCTCATCGCGGCTTTCGTGATCGTGGGCACCGTAGCGATTTCACTGGGGGCGTCGTTCGGCATGTCTGTGCTCGTCTGGCAATACTTCCTCGGCATCAAACTGCACTGGATGGTGCTGGCGATGTCGGTGATCGTCCTGCTAGCGGTCGGGTCCGACTACAACCTGTTGCTGGTATCCCGGCTGAAGGAGGAAATCCACGCCGGGCTCAAGACGGGCATCATCCGAGCGATGGGCAGTACCGGCAAGGTGGTGACGTCGGCCGGTCTGGTGTTCGCGTTCACCATGGCGTCGATGGTGGTCAGCGACCTGCGCATCATCGGACAGGTAGGTACCACCATCGGTCTTGGTCTGCTGTTCGACACGTTGATTGTGCGGTCGTTCATGACGCCGTCCATCGCCGCGCTACTCGGGCGCTGGTTCTGGTGGCCGATCCGGGTGCGACCTCGGCCGGCCAGCACCATGCTCCGGCCGAGCGGCCCGCGCCCCGCGGTGCGGTCGCTGCTCGGCACGAGTTTCGGTGAGAGTCAGGACGCGCACACCGCGCC
>NZ_DATNJW010000217.1:0-4729 GCF_035603715.1 Mycobacterium sp.
GCCTGGGCCGACGACGGGTCGATCATCATCGACTTTGTCCGGCACGGGGAGTCGATCGACAACAACGCGGGCATCATCGACACGAACCCACCCGGAACCGCACTCGACGCGACCGGCCAAGGTCAGGCGACCGACGTCGCGACCGCAATCCAGCACGAGTTCGGCACCAACATCGCCGGGGTCTTCGACTCGGAGGAGCTCAGGACCGCGCAGACGGCACAGCCGTTGCTGGATGCGCTGAGTACCGCGGCCGGCCATACAGTGGACGCCACGACATTGAGCGGAGTCAACGAGATCCCGGCCGGCGCCTTCGAGGGCGACCCGACCAACGGCATCGAGGGCATCCTGTACTTGCTGGGCCCGCTTTCCTGGGCGTTCGGGGATGTATTGGTGCCGGACATCGGCGATCCCAGCGTGAACGGGGTGACGTTCGACCAAGACTTCGGTGGCGCCGTGCAAGACATCTTCACCACCACTGCAAGCGCCAGCGGTACCGCGAACGACGTCGCGTTCTCCAGCGAAGGCGCGATCGCCGTCTGGACGCTGATGAACGTCAAGAACCCGGACTTCTCCGTGCTCCTGCAGGAGGTGGAGCAAACTGAAGGTTTCCTGCCCAACACGGGCCAGGTCGTCATCGAAGGCCAGCCCGGGGATTGGACGCTGGTCAGCTATAACGGGGTCGACGTACCGCAGGATCCGGGGCTGGGCACCGAGCTTTTCGTCGACTTCCGCAACCTGATCGAGGCGCCGCAATTCGCCGGCTACGACATCTACGAGGCTCTGCTGACCGGTAATTCGGCGACGATCGACGCCGCGCTTCAGACCGGCCTCAGCCAAGTCGACGCGGCGCTGAGCCAATTCCCGGTCGACGTGTTCGACCAGATCGTGGCCGCCCTCGGCGGCAGCATCTGAGCCGGGCAGTGCTCAAGACCCTTGGCGTTGCTGTCGGCCTGCTGTCGGCGGCCCTGCAATCGATGGGGTCCGCCACGGCGTGGGCCGACGACGGGTCGATCGTGCTGGACTTCGTCCGGCACGGCGAGTCCGGCGACATGACCGCGATCAACACGCTGGTTCCCGGACCGGGCCTCACCGCTACCGGCGACCTACAGGCCGATGACCTCGTTAAAGTGCTGTCGGGCAGCGGAATCGACGACATCTACGCGTCGACGATGGTCAGGTCGCACGAGACCGCCGCGCCGCTGGCCGACGCGCTGGGTCTGCCGATCCATGATTTGGCCCAGCTCAATGAAATCGATGCCGGCATTTTCGAGGGCATGCCGGTGAATGTCGGCGACCTTCCGGTGGGCGGCGCCCTGTATCTGCTCGCGCCCGCGTTATGGACGCTCGGGCTGGACTTCGTGCCGGAGTTGGGCTCCACCGACGCCAACGGCGTCGTGTTCGACCAGCGCGTCGACGAGGCCGTCCAGACGATCTATGCCGGCAGCAGTGCGGGCGACACCGATGCGGTGTTCGCACACGAAGGCACGATCGCGATCTGGACGCTGATGAATGTCAACAACCCGGATTTCCCGCTCGTACTCAACGAGCTGTTCAGCACCGGCGAATTGTTGCCCTACACAGGCCAAGTCGTGGTCGACGGCTCACCAGGTGATTGGACGCTGGTCAGTTGGGACGGGACGCCGGTACCGCAGGATCCGGGCCTGACGACCGACCTGTTCGTCGACTTCCGCAACCTGATCGAGGCACCGCAATTCGCCGGCTACGACATCTACGAGGCCCTGCTCACCGGTAATTCGGCGACGATCGATGCCGCGCTTCAGACCGGCCTCGGCCAAGTCGACGCTGCGCTGGCGCAGTTCCCCGTCGCGGTGTTCGACGATATCATCACGGCCCTGGGCGGTACCTTCTGAGCCAATCTTGTTGGCGGCGGACGAATTCCGCATCCACAACGCAGCCGTGCCCCGGTACGTAGATGGCGTCGGATCCGCCGATCGCGAGAAGACGGTCGAGGGTGTTTGGCCACGCCGCCACATCGGAATCGACATCGATTGCCGGGTCGCCGGATTCCTCGATGAGATCACCGGCGAAGATCACGGTCCGCTCGCCGGCGACACCCGGAACTGAGACGACGAGATCCGCGTCGGTGTGGCCGCCCCCCGGCCGTGCGATGGTCACCTCGCGGTTCCCCAGGTCGACGATTGCGTCGTCGACGGCGTGCTGGGGCGCCCGCAGGGTGGCGATCGCATGGTCGATCTCAGCGGGGTCTGTCCCATAACTCAGCGCATCGTCGCGAAGCTGCGCGATATCGGTTGTGAGGTAGTCCAAAACTTCTGGTGCACAGAATATTTGAGCATCTGCAAATCCCCCGGAGCCCAGCACGTGATCGAAGTGCTTGTGGGTCAACACCACATGCGTCACGCCGCATCCGGCAATCACGCGTACGTCGGCGTCGATAGCGTGCGCTTCAGTCAGCGTGGTACCGGTGTCGACCAGCAACGCTCCGGCACTGCCCTGCACCAGACCGACGGTGACGTCGAGAAACGGCAGCCGACAACGATGCACGCTGTCGGTCAAGGACTCCCAGTCGAAGTGCACAAGTAGCCAGTGCAGGCCTGAAGATCAGGCCCCGTAAACCGGGACCGGTGGCCGCGACTTGGCCAGCAGGTCGGCGACGACGGGTCCCAACTCGGCGGGATCCCAGCGCGCGCCCTTGTCGATCTGCGGTCCGTGCGCCCAGCCCTCGGCGACCCGGATCTTGCCGCCCTCGATCTCGAACACCTTGCCAGTGATGTCACGAGATTCGTTGCTGCCCAACCACACCACCAACGGCGAGATGTTCTCCGGCGCCATCGCGTCGAAGTCGTCGTCCTGGGTGGCCATCATGTCCGCGAACACTGTCTCGGTCATCCGGGTCCGGGCTGACGGGGCGATCGCGTTGACTGTGACGCCGTAGCGGCCCATTTCAGCGGCGGCGACCAGCGTCATCGCCGCAATGCCCGCCTTGGCCGCGCTGTAGTTGCCCTGGCCCACACTGCCCTGCAGGCCCGCGCCGGAGCTGGTGTTAATGATCCGCGCGTCAACGGCTTTGCCCTCTTTGCTCAGCCCGCGCCAGTAGGAGGCCGCATGGCGCATGGCCGCGAAGTGGCCCTTGAGATGTACGGCGATGACGGCATCGAATTCCTCTTCGCTGGTGTTGGCCATCATCCGGTCGCGCACGATACCGGCGTTGTTGACCAGCACGTCCAGGCCACCGAAACTGTCGACGGCGGTCTGGACCAGAGCGGCGGCCTGATCCCAGTCCGCGATGTTGGAGCCGTTGGCGACGGCTTCACCTCCGGCAGCGGTGATCTCGTCGACGACACTCTGGGCCGCACTGCCACCACCGGCGGGCGATCCGTCCAGGCCCACACCGATGTCGTTGACCACAACGCGCGCGCCTTCTGCGGCGAAGGCCAAGGCGTGCGCGCGCCCGATACCGCCGCCCGCTCCGGTGACGATGACGACGCGGCCGTCGACTATTCCCATACCGGTGACTCCTCTACTTGATCGCGTTTGCGGTCGTGGTGGCCAGATAGTGCGGCGGTTCCCCGCCGCCGTGCACCTCCAACGAGGCACCGCTGATGTAGGCCGCCGCGTCCGAGGCCAGAAACGCTGCGGCCCAACCGACATCGGCAGGTGTGGCGAGCCGTCCGAGCGGCACGTTCTTCGAAATCGCGGCGATCGATTCGGCGTCGCCGTAGAACAGCTCCGATTGCTCGGTCTCGACCATGCCGACCACACAGGCGTTCACCCGCACCTTCGGGCCCCATTCCACCGCCAGCGTCTGAGTGAGACTTTCCAGACCCGCCTTGGCCGCCCCGTAGGCGCCGGTACCCGGTGACGGCCGTCGGCCGCTGAGGCTGCAGATGTTGACGATCGACCCGCCACCTGGCTGGTTTTGCATCGTCTCGTTAGCGTGCTGGGAAACCGACAGTGCGCCAATCAGATTGAGCTCAATGATTTTGCGGTTGAACTTCGCACTGGACTCCGCCGTCAACACGAACGGCGACCCTCCGGCGTTGTTGACGACCACGTCGAGGCGGCCGTGCCGGTCGACGATCGCGTCAACCATCGCCTTGACCGCGTCGTCGTCGCGGATGTCGCAGGGGTGGAATTCGTAGGGCAGGCCTTCAACCTCTCGCCTAGCACAGGTGACGACGGTGGCACCTTGCTGGGCGAAAACGCTGCTGATCCCGGCACCTACCCCTCGAACGCCGCCGGTTACCAGCACGACCCGGCCGCTGAGCCCGAAGCTGAACGCGGGGCCTCCATCGGCGTGGGTCACTGTGCTAGCGTACCAAGCAAGTGCTTGCTTAGGTAATCGTCCCCCAAGGAAGTGGTCGAGGATCTCGATGACTATTACGTCGCGCACCGTCGAACCGGGGATAGTCGCGGTCACCGTCGACTTTCCCCCTGTCAACGCCATCCCGTCACGCGGCTGGTTCGAACTCGGCGAGGTGCTGACCTCCGCCGGCAACGACCAGACCACTCACGCAGTGATCCTGCGGGCCGAGGGCCGTGGGTTCAACGCCGGGGTCGACATCAAAGAGATGCAGCGCACCGAGGGCTTCACGGCGCTCATCGACGCCAACCGCGGCTGCTTCGCCGCCTTCCGCGCGGTCTACGAGTGCGCGGTCCCGGTGATCGCCGCGGTCAACGGATTCTGCGTCGGAGGCGGCATCGGTCTGGTGGGCAACGCCGACGTCATCGTGGCCTCCGAGGATGCGAC
>NZ_DATNJW010000218.1:0-2340 GCF_035603715.1 Mycobacterium sp.
CCCGACGCATACGTGGCTGACGATGAGCACCCAGACTTCACCACTGGCATGTACCCCGACTTCAGTCAGCTGGACGATCACGAACACGTAAGTCGCACACCGTTTTTGGCGGCGATGAGTGTGCTGATCATTTTTGTCGCCGGCGTGATGGCATTGGTGATTTCGCTGGCCTTCAGCATCCGGCCGTCTGCCAACTCGCGGCCCAGCCTCAGCCATAACGTAGTGGCCCCGGCCAGGCTGGCGCCGCTACCAGCTCCGCCGCCAGCGCCAGCGGCGGCTCCGGCGCCGGTCCAGGCGGTGGCGCCAGCGCCGGTCCGGATACCGGGTCCCGCTCCTGCGCCCGCGCCGATTCCCTTCCCCGCGCCGGCACCGGCGGCGCCGCCCCCGATCATTGCGCCGATTCTTCCCGGGCTCCTACCGCCGCTGTTCGGCCCGCCGCTCGCGCCGCCGCCCCCGGAGCGCGGCCCGTGGGGTCACGGCGACGAGGGCTGGGGCCACGGCGGAGGTCCTGGTTGGGGCCACGGCGGCGGTCCTGGGTGGGGCCACGGTGGTGGTGGTTGGGGCCACGGCGGTGGTGGTTGGGGCCACGGCGGCCACGGCCATTAGCGAGTGTCGGCGATTCTGCGGTCACCTGATAGCCGCTGAGTCCGCCCGTCGGTAGTGTCGTAATGGCAAATACCGGGAAATCGATCCGCGTCGCTCGTGCCAACGCTTGAGGAAATCCGGCAATCCCCATGCATGGCCCGACGTGATGGCCAGTTTTGACGCACCCGAGCAGCTTTGGAGGCGAAGTGGACACCGTACTTGGCGTGTCGATGGCACCCACTGCGGTCCGCATGGTTCTCGTAGAGGGCGAAAACGCCGATGGCGTGACCGTCGACGAAGACGGCTTTGACGTCAACGCGGCCGCCGACGCGCCGACCATCAATGCGGCCGACCAGGTGGTGTCGGCGATCCTCGGCACTCAGGAAGGTGCCGCCGAGAGTGGCTATCAAGTGCGCTCGACGGGTGTGACCTGGACGGATCCCATCGAGGCCGCTGCGCTGCGTGACGCCTTGGCGGCGCGCAAGGTCGAGAACGTCATGCTGGTGTCGTCGTTCCTGGCCGCCGCGGCGCTCGCCCAGGTCGTCGGCAGCTCCGTCGGTTATGGCCAGACCGGCTTGCTGTTCGTCGAGCCCGACACCGCGACGCTGGCCGTGGTCAACAGCTCGGACGGGTCGATCACCGACGTCCATCGTCAGCCGCTGACACCTGGCGCCGATTCGGTCGCTGAACTAGCCGCGTTGTTGTCCAGCGCCGACTCGTTGGACGCTCGGCCCGACGGACTGTTTCTCGTCGGATCCGGCGTGGACATCGCCACCATCAAGCCGCGGTTAGAGGCGGTGACCGGCCTGATCGTGAGTGCACCCGAGGAGCCGGAGACCGCGCTAGCCCGTGGCGCGGCCCTGGCATCGGCCAACGCGCCGCTGTTTTCGTCGTCCACCGCGGCGCTGGCCTACGCGCAAGACCCCGGCACCGGCTTCATCAACCCGTACGCCGTGGCCCCCGGATACTTCGATCTCGCCACCGACAACGCTTCCGGTGAGCAAGCGCTGGCGTACAGCGCGGTCCCCGATGACGATCTCGACGCCTACACCGCCCTGGCCGGCGAGGGAGATTTCGAGACCGGCACCTACACGGGCGCATACACCGGTATCGCCGCTGCTCCAGAGGAAGGCCGCCGCCGGCCCCTGATTCTGGTGGCCAGCGCCGTCGCCGCGATTTTCGTGGTCGGCGCCGCGGCGCTGCTCGTCGCCCTGGCGATCAGCATGCGGCCCACCGCGGCTGTCCGGCCCGAGCCCGGCCACAATGCGGTGGCGCCCAAGCCGGCACCCGCCGCGCCCCCGGCCCCCGCACCGGCGTCGGCCCCGGCTCCAGCACCTGAAGCGCCCGCCCCCGCGCCGGAGGCACCTGCCCCTGCGCCGGAGCAGGTTGCACCGGCGCCCGCTCCAGCTGCACCCGCGCCCGCACCGGTGCCCGCGGCACCGGCACCCGCGCCAGAACCGGCCGCGCCGCCGCCCGCTCCGGCGCCGGTCGCTCCGGCTCCCGCACCGCCTCCTGCGGTGGTACCGATACCTATTCCGATTCCTGGCGTTCCGCCGATCTTTGGTGGCCCCCGAGGCGGCGGTGGGTACCCGGGCGGCGGTGGGTACCCGGGTGGCGGATACCCCGGCGGCGGATACCCAGGTGGCGGCTACCCGAGCCCCGGTGGCGGCGGTGGATTCCCCGGCGGCGGCCACGGTAGCGGCGGTGGCGGCTTCGGCGGCGGTGGCGGCGGCTTCGGTGGCGGCCATGGTGGCG
>NZ_DATNJW010000219.1:0-2778 GCF_035603715.1 Mycobacterium sp.
GCCGCTGATTGCTGAAACTCATGTCTGGCTACGTACCCGCCCGCCCACGCCCGAGAAACTCCCGATTGGCTGTGACCGCCGCTAAGGTCCGCCGCGCCAGTGATCGATGCGGTGGTGATCGGGCGTGAACCCGTGCTTGACACCCCACAAGACGGCCTGGGTGCGACTGCTCACGCCGAGCTTGCGATAAATGGTGCGGATGTAAGACTTCACTGTGTTCGGGCTCAGATAGGTCAGCCGCGCGACGTCGGCGTTGCTCATGCCCTGGGTGATCAACGCCAGAATCTCCGCCTCGCGTTCACTGAGCCCTTCGCCGCGGCCGGGCCAGTCCAGCCCGGGCGCGCTGCGTGCGCGCGTCGCCACATCACTGATAACCACTTGGCCGGCGTGCACGGCCTCCAAGGCCGCCACCAGCTCTCGCGCGGGCAGCGTCTTTGACAGATACCCCTCGGCGCCATGTTGCCGTGCGCTCTGGACAAGGTCAGGGTGAAAGTTCCAGGTGTACACCACAACTCGATGCGCACGTGGGTTGGCGACGAGATGTCCGATCTCTTCGTGATCGGACTCGGGTTGGGCGAATGAGTCGTACAAGACGATGTCGACATCGTCTTTGACGGAAACGCTGGAGTCGAGTTCCGCGACGACGATCCGGTCGCGATACGGCTCCAACATGTTGGCCACACCCTTGACGACGACGTCGTAGTCATCGACCAGCGCAACGGTGATCGGCGCGCGAGGTGTGTGTGGCATGCCGGGCGACATTACCCCCTTAGGGGTGTATTTGTACCCCCTCAGGAGTGGTCGACTTGTTCCAGGGCCGGCCGACCCGAACATCGGTCACCCATCACCTGAGGAAAGGGCTCAACCATGATCACTCTCGGCGTCATCCTGCTGATCGCGGGATTTCTACTCAAGATCTCCATCCTGTGGACTCTGGGCATCGTCGCGCTCGTCGTCGGCGCGATCCTGGCCATCCTGGGCGCCAGCGGACGCGCAATCGGCGGCCGGCGCCACTATTTCTGAGCGTCCGACGTTCAAGTCGAGCCGGGCGCCGCGACGTATGCCGTACGTCACAAATTCACGTTTGCCCCTTCGCTGAAGGGGTTATTCAACGCATGTCAGAAAGGAGCCTGCGATGCCCATCTGGGAATGGATCTTGATCGCGGCCGTCGCTGTCGTTGTGGTGGTCGCGGCGGCAGTTGTCATAAGCATGATCAGCTTTCGCTCAAAAACGAAGCGGCTCAAAGAGCACTACGGCACCGAGTACGAGCGGGTGGTCGATGAGACCGGTAGCGAGAAAGGTGCGGTGCGCGAACTCACGACGCGGGAACGCGAGCATGACAAGCTCGACATCGTTCCGCTCTCGCCTTCGGCGCACTCGGAATTCTCCGCCCGCTGGCAAGAGGTGCAGGCCGGATTCGTGGACAACCCCGCGACGGCCGTCGGCGTTGCCGACCGTTTGGTGACTGAGGTAATGCGCCAAAGGGGCTATCCCGTCGACGAATTCGACCAGCGGGCCGCGGACATCTCCGTCGACCACCCGCAGATCGTCGACAACTACCGGGCGGCTCACGGTATCCACGTCACGGAGCAGCAGGCCGACACCGAGCAACAGCGAGAGGCGTTCGTGCATTACCGGGCGCTGTTCGAGAAGTTGCTCGAAACCCCGACCGACAAGCAAGCATCACAGGAGGCAAGCGCATGACCGTACATGAAGAGCAACCCGTCGCAGCAGAACCAGAACCGCGTATCGACGACGCGAACGCGGCGGACGCGGCGCACAAGCCGGGATCCGCTGCCGAGGACATCGGGGCGGAGCCGGTACGCGAGCCGCAACCCGCTGCCGACGACATCGGAGCCGAGGCGGTACGCGAGCCGGAGCCCGTTGCCGATCCCGTCGAGGCGGAGCCGCCTACGGTGGACCACGAATCGTCAACCGCAGAAGAGCTTTTCGCCGGCGACGATGTCGCGGATCTGCGTTCGCGGTGGGCCGGCGTTCAGGCCGCATTCGTCGACAATCCCAAGGAGTGCGTCCAGAAGGCAGACCACCTGGTTTCCGATCTGGTCGAGCACCTCACGACCGGATTCGCTCAGGCACGGTCCCGGTTGGAAGAACAGTGGTCGCAAGGGCAAGAGGCCTCCACTGAAGATCTGCGGGTGGCTCTGATGCACTACCGCGAATTCTTCGACCGTCTGCTCGCCGTCTGAACTAGCTGTACGACAACAGAATTCGCTGTTCAGCGCCACACGAGTGGCATGCCTTCGGCGGCGAGCCAGGCATTGAAGTCATAGCCGTTGCGGGCAAGGCCGTCCACCGCGTGCACAGCACGGTGGACGGCCTTCGCTGCGACCTCAGGGGCCAGCAGGCCGTGCCGCATCGCGTCCAACAGTTCGTCGGTGTCGGTTAAGGTCACACCCCGGCCGGTACGGACCACGAGGTCGAGGTAGTGATCCTCGGAGATCCACACATCCGGACCGGGTGTGTATTCGCCGACGTCGAGGTAGTAGTCCTGGTCGCGTTCGTGGCCGGGGTTGAAGTGAAAGATCGTCGCCCGCAAGCCCAGTGACGGCAGCAGCCACGATTCGAGGTAGTGAAACTGCGCACGGCCGGGCGTGGGCCGGGCCAGGTAGAGACCCCACGGCTGCACGACATAGTCATCCACCGCCCGCACGATGCCCTTCGGATCGGTGTTGGTGCGGCCGCGCAGGTCGAACGTCTCGTGCTTGGGGGCGTGAATGGCGTACCTCGTATCAGCGGCGAAGCCGGATCTTCCAACG
>NZ_DATNJW010000220.1:0-16726 GCF_035603715.1 Mycobacterium sp.
GGGTCTGTTCCCACGCAAACGAGACCTGGAACAGCGGCGTGTGGCTCAGATCGCGGGCGGGATCCAGCTTTTCGACGAGCAGCGCGAACGGAAAGTCTTGGTGCTCAAGCGCTTCCAGAACGGTCGTTTTGACGCGGCCCAGCAACGACCTGAAGGTCGGATCACCGCTGAGATCAGTCCGCAGCACCACGGGGTTGGCGATGTAGCCGACCAGACTGGCAAGGCCCGCGTGGTCGCGGCACCCGAACGGCGAGCCGATCAGCAGATCGTCCTGCCCGCTGTAGCGATGCAGCAGCGTGGCGTACGCCGCGAACAGGGTCATGTACGGGGTCGCGCCCGCGCTGCGGCCGACGTCCTTGAGCTGCGTGGTCAGCGCACGATCGACGGTGAAGCGGTGCACGGCGCCGCGGTACGTCTGAACCGCACCCCGCGGCCGGTCGATGGGCAACCGGAGCATCGGCATTTCCCCGGCCAGCTGCTGGCTCCAATACCGCCAGAGTCGGTCGCCCTCGGCTCCCTCGATGGCGCGGGTCTGCTCGAGCGCGTAATCGACGTAGCGCATCGGTGCGGGCGGCGGTGGTGGCGAGCCGTGCTCAGCGGCGTACAGCAGCCGGAGCTCGTCGAGGATCAAGTCGATCGACCACATATCCACGGCGATGTGATGCAGCGTCAACACGAGCAGGTGCTCGTCGGGGCCCTGAGTGATCAGGTTGAACCGCACCATTGGCCCGGTGCGCAGGTCGAAGGCGCGATCGGATTCGCGCCGCAGCCAGCGCTGCGTTTCTTCGGGATCCAATTCGAGGCGGTTGACGCGCACCGGCAGACGGGGGTGGACCAGCTGAACCGGTTGGCCATCACGTGTGGTGTAGGTGGTCCGCAAGATGTCGTGGCGGTCGACGAGCGCCTGGGCCGCGGCCTCCAGCGCGGTCGCGTTCAGTTCGCCGCGGATCTGCCCGGCGTAGGTGATGGTGTAAGCGGGGCTGCCCGGGGCGAGCTGGTAGAGGAACCACAGCGACCGCTGGCCATACGACAGTGGATGCGCCGACGCGGAGGCTTCCGCCTTTTCCATCAGCAAGCGTGCCAGCAGTACACGTTTCTCTTCGGCGGAAAGGCCCGCGAGCTTATCCGTCATCGTGGCCCTCCCTGGCCGCGAGGACGTCGCGAAGCAGCGCGTCGACGTCGTCGTCCGAGATGTCGGGGAGCCGGCCCAGGACGTCCATCCACTGGCCGTCAGCACCGTCGGTCCCGTTGACGGTGGGTGCGCCGTTCGTCTCGAAGGGCCGGGCGTTCGCGTCGGTACCGGATAACTGCTCGACAAGCCACGCGGCCAGCCCCGTGACGCTCGGACCGTCCAAAAGGCGCACGACCGGCACGACGATGCCCAAGTCACGTTCGATCTGAGCGCGCAACTCGACCGCGACGAGCGAGTCGACCCCGAGCCGAGCCAGCGGCGATTCGACGTCCAGTTTCGAGGGCGCCAGCCCGAGTTTGCCGGCAGCCTGTTCGCGCAGGTAGGACTCGAGTTGCCGTCGGCGCTCGCCGTCGTCGGCGTTCATGAGCGCGTCGAGCAGGTTGTCGCGGCGTTCGGGGGCGTCGCCGGCCGCCGGTGCGCCGAGCAGGTCCGCAATCAACGACGGCTCCATCCGCAGGACTGCGACCTGGGTGGCCGACGACCAGAACAGCTTCGACAGGGTCTGCAGGCCGTCGGCCACCGGAATGGGGATCATTCCGTGCCGGTTGAGGTTTCGTTGCTGTTCCGGCCTGTTGACCAGACCGACCTCGGCCCATGGGCCCCAGTTGATGCTGAGCGCGGGCTTGCCTTCCGCCCGTCGATACCAGGCGAGTGCGTCCAGGAAGGCGTTTCCTGCGGCGTAGTGCGCCTGCCCGGGTGAGCCCAAAAGCGCTGCGGCAGAGGAGAACAGCACGAAGAAGTCCAGCGCCGCAGCTGAGGTGAGCCGGTGCAGGTTCCAGGCGCCGTCGACTTTGGGTGCCATGACCTCGCGCAGCCGCGTGTCATCGAGGCGGGCCAGGATGCCGTCGTCGAGGATCCCGGCCGCGTGAACCACGCCGCGCAGCGGAGGCATGGTCGCGCGGATCGAATCGAGTACCGACGCCAATTGATCGGCGTGTGTGACGTCGCCGCGAGCGTAGACCACATCGCTGCCGTTGCTGCGCAACCCATCGATGGCCCGCTGGCCGTCCTCCGATGCCGGACTACGTCCAAGCAACACCAGATGTTTGACGCCGCGCTCGACCATCCAGGACGCAGTGGCGAGACCGATGCCGCCGAGGCCGCCGGTGATCAGATAGGTGGCGTCGGGTTCGAACTGTGCGGCGACCCCTTCCCGGTGCACGGCCGGTTGCTGCTGCTCGTGCACTGCGACGACGACCTTGCCGATCTGCCTGCCCTGCGCGAGTGTTCGCAGCGCGGTGGCGGTCTTCGCGACCGGGAAGGCGCGCACCGGCAGTGGGCGGAAAGCCCCCTGTTCGATGTGGGCGACGATGTCGCGCAGCAGGGCACCCACGTACGCTGGCCGATCGGTGATCAGTTGCGCGAGGTCGATGACCAGGTAGGCCGCGTTGTTCCGCAACTGCCACAGCCGAAGTCGGCCTTCCCCGTAGATATCGGTCTTCCCGATCTCCAGGAAGCGACCGTAGGGGCTCAGCGCCTCGAGACTGTGCGATATCGCCTCGCCGGACAGCGAATTGAGCACCACGTCCACGCCGTCGCCGCCGGTGGCGGCCAGCACCTCATTGGCGAAACCTAATGAGCGCGAGTCGAATACGTGCTCGACGCCTAGTCCGTGCAGGTGATCGCGTTTCTCGGGAGTGCCGGCGGTGGCGAGCACCGTCGCATTCAGCCAGCGCGCGACCTCGACGGCGGCCAGACCGACACCGCCGGCCGCTGAGTGGATGAGCACGCGCTCGCCGCGACGCAGCCGGGCCTGTTCATGCAGCGCGTAGTAGGCCGTCAGGTACGCGATGGGGACAGTCGCGGCTTCTTCGAAGCTGAGCTGAACGGGCTTGGGCGTGACCAGGCTGGCCGGGGTGGTGACGTAAGAGCCGATGCCCTCTGCCGCCAGGGCGATGACGGCGTCGCCGATCCGGACGTCGTGGACGTCGGCGCCCACGGCGGTCACGACGCCTGAGCATTCGACGCCGATCTGCGTCGGCCCGTCATCCTGACCGGGGTATACGCCGAGGGCGCGCATCACATCGATGAAGTTCAATCCGGTTGCGTGGACCTGAATTTCGACGTCTCCGGAGGCCGGCGAGCGACGCGCGACCACTCGGGTGTCGATGTCGTCGAGCACGCCGGGTCGCGAATATTCCATCCGGAAGACGGAGCCCGGTTCGGGCTGAGCGGTTTGAGATTCCGCGACGAACGGGGCCAATCTGGCGACGTAGCGTCGTCTGCCCCGAAATGCCACGTCGGTGTCGGACGCGTTGGCGAGCAACTCGTCGACGAGAGGCTGCAGGTCTTCGGGTTGCTCTTGGAGCGGCAGGTCGACCCGCGAGCAGCGCAGCTCTGGATGCTCATGGTCGATGCTGCGGCCCATGCCCCACAAGGGCGCCTGGGCGATCGACACGACGTCCGCATCCGCCTCGACCGGCTGGGCGCCTCGCGTCACCAGCCATAGACGCGGCGACTCCGACTGCTGTGCCGCCGTCACCGCCTGCACCAGGTGCAGCGCGCTGGTCGGGCCGATGACCCGCGTCGACTCCAGCGAATCCATCAGACTCCATAGGTGCACCACCCCCCGCAACGGCGCAACCAGATCATCCAGCAGGCGCCGAAAGTGTTGCGGCTGCGCCGGATCCAAGCGATAGTGGTCCGGTCCCATTCGTGCGAAGTCGACTCCCGGCTCGACGACGACGCAGGTCTGGGAGCGCTGTTCGAGCAGCTTCGCCGTGGTGCCCGTCGTGGTGCCGCCGTCACCGAAGATCAGCCAGTTTCCTGCCTCATCCGAATCCTGTTCAGATGCAGGGAATGTCGCGGCTTCCCAGCGCGGCACGAAGAGGTCGTCACGAGCGTCGGCTCGGGTGGTACTCGGCGCTGCGTCGGAGATGCGCTTGAGGCGCAGACCGCGCACCGCCGTGAGGACCTTCCCGGACCGGTCGAGCAGGAACACGTCGCCATCGATGGTGTGTGGCTCGGAACCCGACCCGTCGCGCAGCCGTGCGTGGCACCAGATGCCGTCGGGAGACATGTGATGGACCCGCAGATCGGCGACGCCGACCGGCAGGTACGTGTCGTGGGAGTGTCCGTTTCCGGCGGGAAGGGTGGCGGCGAGCACCTGAAAGCAGCCGTCCAGCAACGCCGCATCGATGCCGCCGGCATCCCCCGGCGCCAATCGAGCGATCGCTTCACCGTCGCGCCGCCAGACATCTGTCACCTTCTGGAACGCCGGCCCGTACTCCAGACCGTGTTGCGCGAGCCGGCTGTAGAACGCCGTCGCGGAAATCTTTTCGGCACAACGCTTTTGGATGTCTTCGGGGGGATGCGGTGCGGTGTCGACGTCCGGTTCGCCGGCGACCATCATGCCGTTCGCCAGCAGCGACCACGTCTGGGTCCCCGTGGCAGCGGAGTCCATGCCCTGCAAATCGAAGGAGGCGCGGCCCGACGGCTCCTCCCGGAGAACCAACTGCACGGTGCGCGGCTGCGCGCCGTCGAGGACCAGCGACCGGTGGAAGGAGACGTCGCGTGGCATCCGGCGGGGTGTGCCGAGGGCCCGCTCGGTACCGGCGACAACGAGATCGAGCAGGGTGGCTCCTGGGACGACGACGGAGCCGTGCACCCGGTGGTCGTTCAAGATCGGCAAAAGATCGGTGCCGACGTCGATTTCGCAGAGCACGGTGTTCGGCTGTGCCGACGAGCGGATCGGCCCGCGCCACGGTGACTCGCCGGCAACGGATTGGGCCGAGGTGTCGGGAGCCGCGGTGTCCAGCCAGAACCGTTCGCGCTGCCACGGGTACGTGGGCGCGGAGACGACGCGTCCGCCGCGGGAATGCAATCGGCCCCAGGCCACCGACTGCCCACCGGCGTAGAGGACGCCGAGTGAGGCCAGCACGGTGTCGCGGCCACCCTGATCGCGACGCATCGAGGGCACCAGCGTGCGGGCGCGACCGAGGTCGTCGGCATCCTCGCTCAGCGCGCTCAACAGGACCGGGTGCGGGCTGACCTCGAGGAAGACCCCGTAACCCTGCTCGAATAATTGCCGCGCGGCCGGCGAGAAGCGCACCTGCGAGCAGAGGTTTTCCACCCAATAGGCGCCGTCCAACGTGGCGCCGTCGATCGGCTCGCCGGTCACCGTGGAGTACATGGGCGTCGTGGGTGCCGATGGTCGAAGGCCGGTCAGCGCCGCGGCGAGGTCGGCGCGCAATGCATTCATGCGCGGGCTGTGCGAGGCCACGTCGACATCGACCCAACGGCAGAATCTGTCGCGCCGCCGAATCTCGGACATCAACTCGGACAACACATTCGAATCACCCGAGAGCACCGTCGACCGCACCGAGTTACACGCCGCGACCGCGATATCACCCTCACGTCCGGCGATGAACTCGTCTGCCTCGGCGCGAGACAGCTCCGCAGAGATCATCGCCCCGCCGTGCGCCGCACCGCGGAGCAGACGGGCTCGCGCACAGATCACCCGTGCCGCGTCATCGAGGTTGAGGGCGCCCGCGACGTGCGCGGCGGCTACCTCACCCATGCTGTGCCCGATCAAGGCGGCGGGTTCCACGCCCCATGACCGCCACAGCGCTGCCAGCGCGACCTGCACGGCGAAGATCGCCGGCTGGATCACGCCGATGTCGTCGAGGCTGTCGCCGGCCAGCAGTGCGTCGATCACCGAGGAGTCCAGGTGAGGGCGCATCGCGCGGTCGCATTCGGCCAGCGCGTCCCGGAAGACCGCTTCCTCGGCGTGCAGTTGCTGTCCCATCCGGCGCCACTGGGATCCCTGCCCGGAGAAGACGAATACGACACCCGGTCCGGGACGGCGACGGCCGGCCGTCAACCCGGGCCGGCTCCCGCCCTGCCGGAAGTCGGCGAGCGATTCGGACATCTCGGCGGCGTCGCGACCGACTGCGGCCAGCCGATAGTCGTGGTGGTCACGATGCACGGCCGCGGTGTAGCTGAGGTCCGCCAACGACATTCCGGCCTGCAGCGCCCGCTCGTAGCGGCCCGCCAAGGCGGACAACGCCTCGGGTGACCGGGCCGATAGCGGTAGCAACTCGACGCGATCATCCGTGTCGTGCGATCGCGTCGCGCGGACTTCAGGAGCCTCCGTCATGACGACGTGCGCGTTCGTGCCGCCGAAGCCGAACGAGCTGACGCCGGCGACCGCCCGACGATTGCTCAGCGGCCACGGCGTGCGAGTATCGGCCACCTTCAGCCCAAGCCGTTCGAACGGGATATGCGGATTGGGTTGCTCGAAGTGCAGACTCGCCGGGATCTCGCGATGATGTAACGCCAACGCCGTCTTGATCAGGCCGGCCATCCCGGCCGCGGCCTCCAAGTGACCGATGTTGGTCTTCACCGATCCGATCAGGCAGCGGCTGTCGGGCGTGCGACCTTCGGCCAGGATCGCGCCAAGGGCGTTGGCCTCGATCGTGTCGCCCAAGGCCGTGCCCGTGCCGTGTGCCTCGACGTATTGAACGCTGCTAGGGGAGAGGCCAGCGTGACGGTAGGCCTCGGCCAGCACGGCTTCCTGAGCATGCCGGCTGGGTGCCGTCAAACCGTTCGTCCGGCCGTCGTGATTGGTGGCGCTGCCACGCAGCACCGCATAGATCTGGTCGCCGTCGGTCAACGCTTGACTCAACGGCTTCAAGATGACGACGCCGGCGCCTTCGCCCCGTACGTATCCATCGGCGGCGGCGTCGAACGTCTTGCAGCGTCCGTCTGCCGCCATCAGTGTGGCCTTGCTGAAGTTGAGGCCCAATGCGGGGGAGAGGATGACATTCACGCCGCCGGCGATGGCCAGCGTCGATTCGCCGTCGCGAAGGCTGCGGCAGGCCAAGTGGACGGCGACGAGCGACGACGAGCACGCGGTGTCGATCGCCATGCTCGGCCCGCGTAGGTCCAGCGCATAGGAGAGCCGGTTGGCGGCGATGCTCAGTGCGCCGCCGGTGCCGCTGTAGGCGTCGATCAGATCGGGACGGCCGAATTGGAGGCTTCCGTAGTCGTAGGTGGAGACGCCCACGAACACGCCCGTCGGACTGTCTGCCAGCCGCTCGGTTGGCTGGCCGGCGTCTTCCAGCGCCTCCCAGGCCACCTCCAGCAGCAGACGCTGCTGGGGGTCGATGCGCGCGGCCTCCCGGGGCGAGATGTTGAAGAACTTGGCATCGAACTGGTCGACGTGCTCGAGGAAGCCACCCCTCCTGACGCTGTCGGGGCCCGGGGTCCAGCGCTCCGGCGGAATGTCGCCGACGGCATCGCGGCCCTCGGTGAGCAGTCGCCAAAATGCCGCCGGATCGCCCGCTCCGGGGAAACGGCAGCCGATGCCGATGATGGCGATCGGCTCGTCGACGCTCACCGCCCGTGCGTCGGCGTCGTCGACCTGCCGTTCCTCGGTAATGCCTTCGGTCAGGTAAGTGCACAGCGCATCGATCGTCGGGTACTCGTAGGGCAGCGTGGGCGAAAGCTCTTGTCCCACTCGCTCTGCGAGCGTCGCCGTGAGCCGGACCGCGCGCACCGAGTCGAGGCCGTAGTGCGCGAACGGGAGAGATGTGTCGATTTCAGTCTGGGAAAGGCCCAGCAGTTCGGAAAGCTGCGAGGCCAACCAGGCCGCCAACTCCCGGGCGCTGGATGTGCTGCCCAGCGGTCCCGAGTCGCTGGCACTGGAGCCTTGGCGGGGAGCGCCCGACGACGTTGCCTGCCACTGCGCAATCGACGGCAGGTCACCGTCGAGGAAGCGCTGCCGGCATCTGCTGCGCCGGATCTTCCCACTCGACGTGGTGGGAATCGTCGACGGCTCGGTGAGAACTATTGTGCGAGGCTGGATTTCGTGGTGTTCGGCAACTGCGGTGCGGATCTCGGCGAGCACCTCGTCGGTGTCGATGTCACCGGCCCGGTAGCGGTCGACTTCCTGTACGACGACGAGTTGCTCGGTGGAATCCGAATCGAGCGTGATCGAAAAAGCAGCACCGCGGCCGCGCAGCAATGCGTCGTGGCTGTCCTGCACCGTGGCTTCGATGTCTTCGGGGTAGTGGTTACGGCCGCGGATGACGATGAGGTCCTTCAGTCGGCCCGAGACGAACAGCTCGCCGTCCACATGGAAGCCGAGGTCGCCGGTGCGCAGGAACGGCCCGCGCCCGTCGGCGAGAAATACGTTGAAGGTCTGCGCAGTTTCCGCCGGCTTGCCCCAATAGCCCTTCGCGACGCTGCCGCCGGCGAGCCAGATCTCCCCGACCTCGTTGCCCGCGCACGGTCGGCCGGTCGCCGGATCCACGATGACGGTGTGGTGATTCCGCTGTGCCTGACCGCAACCCACGAAGGACGCCGCGTCCGGGTGTTCCGGTGCTACGGGGACGATACGGTGATCGCGCAGCGCGTCGCTGTCCAAGTGGCGCACCACCGGCGCGGCTCGGTCCGCCTTTCCGGAAACCAGCAGGGTGGATTCGGCCATGCCGTAGACCGGAGCGAACCCCCTCGGCTGGAAACCGGCGGGGGCGAAGGCGTCGATGAACCGCTGCAGGGTGGCGGCGCGAATCGGCTCCGCGCCACACATGGCGGTCAACATCGTCGACAGATCCAGCGCCGCGCGCTCTTCGGGGCTGCTGAGGTCGACACACAGTTGGTAGGCGAAGTTCGGCGCGGCGGTGATGGTGCCGCCGTGCTTGGATATCGCTTCCAGCCAACGCATCGGGCGCTCGATGAACGACTCGGGCGGCATGAAGTACGACGTGGCTCCGACGTAGATCGAGGCGAGAATTCCGCCGATCAGCCCCATGTCGTGGTGCAGCGGCAGCCAGAACACGCCCTTGGCCCGGTCGTCTCCGTAGCCCCACGCGGTACGAATGGCCTCCACGTTGCTCAACAGGTTGCGGTGGGTCACTACAACGCCTTTCGGCGAACCCGTCGAACCCGAGGTGTACTGCAGCATCGCGGTTGAGTCGGGGTCGATGGCCGGCGCGACCCACTCATCGGGCGAAGCGGCGATGTCGTCGACGGCACACCACTGCATGGCCGGGCCGTCGGCCATCTCGTCGATCGCGCTCTGGAACTTCGCCTGGGTCTCGGCCGTGGTCACGGTGAAGCGCGCCTCAGTATCGTGCACGATCGACGCGACGCGGCCAATCACCCGGGCGCGGGCGGGCGGGTGCACCGGCACCGGCACCACTCCGGCGTAGATGCACCCGAAGAACGCGACGATGAAGTCCAGCCCCGATGGGCACAGCACGAGTGCACGTTCGCCCGTGGCGCCCATTTGCTGCAAAACGGCGGCGATTGCGCGCGCCCTGTTATCGAGTTCGCCGAAAGTCAGCTGGCTGTGTTCTTCGCCTGCGGGTGAATAGCGGCAGTAGTCGAAAGCGGCTTTATCGCGGTAGGTTTCGGCTCTTTGCCGTACAAGATCCAGGAAAGTCTGGTCCGTCAATAGCATTCCTTCCGGCGTTCATTCTGGACGCCGAGCCGGGATCTCGACCACGAGGTAACGGCGATATCGCCGTACGAGCATCTGCAACGGAGCGTTCGACGACGCTTTTCGTCGCGGCAACTACGTCGCAATTCGCCTCGCATTTGTTCTCCAGTCTTTTACGTAAAGCTTATTTGCTGGTGAGGATGCCCGGTCAGGAAATTGTTGGAATGTTCTCCCGCGCCGATTTACCAGCTCGATGGTGGGTGGACAGCAGGACCGGAGCGCCGTCAGTCGGCACTGGCAAGGGGTGTTTGCGGCTCGGTCGACCGCCGGGTCGGCTGTCGATTGCGGCGAGCCGGCGGTGCTGCAGCAGGGTCCGTAGCAGCACGCGCGCCTCGAACAGCACGAACTCGGCGCCGACACAGCGGTAGACGCCGCCGCCGAACGGCAGCCACGTATTGGTGCCCGGCCGCGTGTCCAGAAAGCGTTCGGGCCGAAAAGCGGTGGGATCAGGATGTAAGTCGTCGCGTTCGTGCATCGCCATGATCGCGATGATGATGTACGCGCCGCGCGGGATATGCAGCCCGTTGAGGTCGAAGTCGCGCAACGCCCGGCGCCCCGTGAGGGGCAACGCCGGCCGCAGGCGCATCGACTCGGCGATCACGGCGTCGAGGTACGCGTCCTCGCCGCCGTCGATACTCTCCTCGAGCGCGGCGAGGGTTTCGGGTTGGTGGACCAGCAGTTCAGCCACCCAGCCCAAGGTGACGGCGGTGGCGGCGTAGCCGGCCAGCATCAGCCCGCGCATCGAGCGCGCCAGAAATGCGTCGTCGCGCGGACGCTCGTCCTGTTGGTTGATCTCCAGGAACAAAGTCAGGCAATCGTCGGGGCGAGACCCTGTGCGCCGCCGCTCGGCAATCTCTTCGAGGACGATGGCGTCTACGGCAGCGGCGGTACGTGCGATCTGCGGGATCGCCACCCAACTCCCGCGCAGCGCCATCGTCAGCATGCCGACCCCGAGGAAAGCCGGGCTCTCGGTAGCCGCGCAGTGCGCGAGCATTGCCCGCTCCAGTCGTTGCATCCGTTCGGGCTTGGAGACGCCGAAGATCACCGTCATCATCACGTCCAGTGACAGCTGGCCGCCGATGTCGCAGAACTCGACCCGCTCGCCGAGTGGCCACTCCGGCAGCCTGCGCAGCACAATATCGGTCATCGCCCGTTCGTAGGATTTGAGTGCCTTGCCGTGCAACGGCGGGGCCACCTTACGTTTCTCTTCCATGTGGGCTTCGCCCTCGAGGAATATGAACGCGTCGCTGCCGAACAGCTTTTCGTGGGGAGAGAATCGGCGCATCAACTCCCCGAACGACAACGCGCCCTCCCGGTCGGCGAACACGGCCTTGGCGTCATCGGGAGATGAGGTGACGACCATCTTGGGACCCAACGGAATGTCGATCAAGAACCGCTCGCCGAGGCCGCGGAGCGGTGAACTCTGTCCGAGCGGCCTGAAGAAGCGCCCTCGATCACGCGCCAGGCCGCGCACTCCGACCCGCGGCAACGTGTCGATGGTGCGCGGAGAATGCTGCGGGCTCGGGTCGTGACTGGCGCCGGCAGTCATCTTCACCTCCAACTCGAGATAACGGCCTAGCGGACCCTACCCAAGCGGTGTCGAGCATCCTGGCCTCGACGCTGCGCAATGTCATCCTACTGCCGGCAGAGATCTCATTTCAGAGGCAGCAACACCGACCACATGGTTGGAATTCCGCGGTCAATTCTCGAATGAGATGGCCACCCGATCGTCAATCGGCCATTAACCAGGCACCATTAGGCTCGTCGGCGCCGAGTTTGTGACCGAGGAGGGCTTGTGACGGCGATCGCTTCACCATCCACCGGTCACAACGTGCAATCTCCGTTTGGGCCGGCCAGCACAACCGGACCTTGATCGTGCGCGCCTTCAGATGCCCCAACTGCGGACAGGCGGTCGCGTTCGAGGAGCAGCAGTGCTCGACGTGCGCCTCGACGGTGGGTTTCCACTATCCGTCGTGGCAGATGGTGTGCGCACCGTCGCAGACCGTCACGGTGAACGGCAGTGGCTGGTTTCGATGCGCGCACTGGGAGCGCGGCTGCAACTGGCTGACCGCCGACGACTCAGAATCCGGCCGCTGCTATGCCGACAGCTTCGTGCGCGAAGGACCCGCGCCGGATGACAGCGAGGCGATGTCCGAACTCGATTCGACCCTAAAGGCCCTGCGGCGGTTGATCTTCGAGCTGATGGACCTGGGCCTGCCGATTCAGCCGTACTACGCGGACCCGCACGGGCTGGCGTTCGATCTGCTATCGAGCAAGACACTGGGCCGACCGGTGACGATCGGGCACGCCAGCGGAGTGATCACCATCGACCTGGCCGAGTCGCTGGAGCTATACCGCGAGCGTCTGCGCATCCAGCTGGGTGAGCCCTATCGCACGATGCTGGGCCACTTCCGCCACGAGGTCGGCCACTACTACGAGATGCTACTGGTGCAGGACACCCCGCTCATAGACGACGCCCGCGCGATGTTCGGCGACGATCGGGAGGATTACCAGGCCGCTCTGCAGCGCCACTACCGGGGTCAGGCACCGGCGGACTGGCACGACGACTACATCTCGCAGTATGCCACCGCTCACCCGTGGGAAGACTTCGCCGAAACCTGGGCGCACTACCTGCACATCACCGGAACCCTTGCCACGATTGCGGATTCGGGCCTGGTCGTAGAAGCTGATCGGGTGAAGTGGGACCTGCCCGCGAATATCGACGCTCGGGAGTCTTACGCCGACGCCACCATCGAGGACATCATGGCTGACTGGTGCGTGCTGTCGGGGGTGCTCAATCGGGTCAACAACTCGATGGGCCGCGACGACCTGTACCCGTTCACCATCCACCCGCACGTGGTGACGAAGCTCGGCTTCATCCACCGGGTCGTGACCACCGCTGCAACAGAACACGCTGCGGTGAAACAGAATTGACTGCCATCCCAGCCGAACGGATCGACGATTCGGTCGTCGCGGCGCACGCCAAGCACCAGAAGATTCGCGGCGGCAAGAACGCCGCCTACATACCGGCCCTGGCGAAGGTTGACTCGCAGCTGTTCGGGATCTGCGTGGCGACCGTTGACGGTCAGACGTTTTCGGCCGGCGACGCCGACAGTGAGTTCGCTCTGGAGTCGATCTCGAAGGTTTTCACGGCCGCGCTTGCGATGGAACAAGTCGGCGCGCGGGCGTTCCACCGCAAGGTGGGCGCCGATCCGACTGGCGAGGCGTTCAATTCGGTGCTCGCGCTTGAATTGCACAACGACAAGCCGAACTCGCCGATGGTCAACGCGGGGGCGATGACGACGACCAGTCTGGTCTCGGCCACCGACGCCGAGGATCGGTGGCGTCAGATCCTGCAAATCCAAAGCGATTTCGCCGGTCGGTCGATTTCGATCAGCGAGGAAATCGCCGCCTCCGAGCGGGCCACCAACTTTCACAATCGCGCGATCGCGTGGTTGCTGCTGTGCGGCGGCTACATGTACTGCGACCCGATGGAGGCCTGCGACGTCTACACGCTCCAGTGCTCGACGATGGTCACTACCGTCGACTTGGCCGTCATGGGTGCGACCCTGGCCAACGGAGGCGTCAACCCGGTCACCACTAAACGCGTCATCGCGAAAGCCAACGTGCCGCCCGTGTTGGCTTTGATGACGATGGAGGGTCTCTACACCGCCTCCGGCGACTGGGCTTACACGGTGGGATTGCCCGCCAAGAGCGGCGTCGGAGGTGGGCTGGTCGCGGTGGCGCCCGGCAAATTGGCGATCGCCGCCTACTCGCCACGGCTAGACCAGGCCGGCAACAGCGTGCGCGCTCAGGCCGCGATCACCCAGATCGCGCACACTCTCGAGCTGGGGCTTTTCAATACCTAACGTCCGCATCCAGGGCGAACTTGCGTGCCTCGACAGTATGCGTCGCCGAGCTGCGACGTGCGCTGCCGCACCTGTTGACCATCGCGGTAACTTACAATTACAAATTAGCCAGAAAATGTATCGGCATTGCCCACCTATCGAGATGGTCTTGGAATGCGTTTGACGAAGTTGATCGAGCACTATGACGCTTGATTTGGGCCGCGACGACGTCCTGAAGTCGACAATCCAGAACCACTCGGCGACCAGCGCGGCCGGCCCCGATGAGTGACGTCGTGCAGACCCCTTCGGGTATCCCGTTGGAGCCCGTGTACGGACCGGGTGACCGGGCGCCGGACCCGCCGCCGCCCGGGGAGTACCCGTTCACCCGCGGCAACTTCGCGTCCGGCTACCGGGGCAAGACGTGGACCTTTCGCCAATATTCCGGATTCGGCACCGCCGAGGAGTCGAACAAGCGGTACCGGTACCTATTAGGCCAGGGCGGCACCGGGCTCTCAGTCGCGCTGGACCTGCCGACCCAGTGTGGCTACGACTCCGATGACGCGGAGTACGGCGAGGAGGTCGGCCGCGTCGGTGTCGCTGTCGACACGCTCGCCGATGTCGAGTTGCTCTTCGACGGCATCCCGCTGGACAAGATCAGCACCAGCTTCACCATCAACGGCACCGCAGCCATCCTGCTGGCGTTCTACGTCGCCGCCGCGGAGAAGAAGGGCGTGCCCCGCGAGAAGCTCACCGGCACAATCCAAAACGATATTCTCAAGGAATACGCGTCGCGCGGTACTTGGATCTGGCCGCCGGAACCGTCACTGCGGCTGATCGCGGATACCATCGAGTTCTGCGCAGCCGACGTGCCGAGGTTCAACGCAATCTCCGTGGCGGGCGCGCACTTTCGCGACGCCGGCGCCAACGCCATCCAGGAGATGGCCTTCACGCTGGCCGACGGCGTCACCTACTGCGACACGGTCGTCGAACGCGGTCGGATGACCATCGACAAGTTCGCGCCGCAGATCTCGTTTTTCTTCTATACCCACGGCGACTTCTTCGAGGAGATCGCGAAGTATCGGGCGGGGCGCCGCCGCTGGGCGACCATTGTGCGCGAGCGCTACGGCGCCACCACCGATAAGGCGTCGATGTTCCGCTTCGGCTGCGTCGCGGGCGGCGCGTCACTGTATGCACCCCAGGCGCAGAACAACTTGGTGCGCGTCGCCTACGAGTCGCTGGCCGCGGTGCTCGGCGGCGTCCAGTCGATGTTCACCGCGGCGTGGGACGAGCCGTTTGCCCTGCCCAGCGAGGAATCCGCGACGCTGGCGCTGCGCACTCAGCAGATCCTCGCCTACGAGACCGGAGTGGCCAAGGTTGCCGATCCGCTCGGCGGCTCCTACTTCGTCGAAGCACTGACCGATGCCACCGAGGCCAAGATCATCGAAATCATGGACGACCTCGAAAAGCACGGCGGCATGGTGCGTTCCATCGAGGACGGCTACCTGCAGGGGTTGATCGCCGACGAAGCCTTCAAGATTCACCAAGAGGTCGAGTCGGGTGAACGCCCCGTGGTCGGCGTCAACAAGTTCGTCACCGACGAGCCGGCGCCTGACATTGACACCTACGAACTGAACGCCGAAGGTCGCGATCTGCAACTGAAGCGGCTGGCGAAGATCAAAGCCGAGCGTGACCCGATCGCCGTCAAGGAAACGCTTGCCGCACTCTCGCGGTCGGCCGAGGGCACCGACAATCTGATGCCACGACTCATCGACTGTGCCAATGCGTACTGCTCCGTCGGAGAGTTGGTGACGACGCTCAAAGCGGTGTGGGGCGAATTCCAGCAGCCGGTGGTGTTCTGATGGGGGCTCGCGTCCTGGTCGCGAAACCCGGGTTGGACGGACACGACCGCGGCGCGAAGATCGTCGCGCGCACGCTGCGCGACGCCGGATTCGAGGTGATCTACACCGGAATCCGCCAGCGTATCGAGGACATCGTTTCGATCGCGCTGCAAGAGGACGTCAAGCTTGTCGGGCTTTCGATCCTGTCCGGCGCCCATGTGGCCCTGACCGCGCGCACCGTCGACGCGCTGCGGGCCGCGGACGCCGGCGACATCGCGGTGGTCGTCGGCGGCACCATCCCGCAGGCCGACGTGCAGAAGTTGTTGGATGCCGGTGCGGCAGCGGTGTTTCCGACCGGCACGCCACTGGATACCCTCGTCCGCGACGTACACGCTTTGACGGACGCCGGGGGAGAAGACTGATGCGGCACGGCTGTACGCGCACATTAGAACCCGAGGTCGTTCGGTGACCGGACCGGCAACTCGGTCCACGGGTCCTCTCGCCGGCATCCGGATCCTCGAGATCGGTCACATGTTGGCCGGGCCATACGCCACGATGATGCTGGCCGATCTCGGTGCCGAGGTCATCAAGATCGAACCGCCGGACGGCGACATCTCGCGGCAGGTCGGGGATTCATATTTCGCCAGCCTCAACCGCGGCAAGCGCAGTATGTGCGTCGACCTGACATCTGAGGCGGGCCAGCGCGAGCTCGGTGAACTCATTTCGGGATCACATGCGCTGCTGGCGAATTTGAAACCATCCGCCATCCGCCGATATGGCCTCACCTACGACGCGCTGCGTCGGTGGAACGACCGGATTGTCTGCGTGGCGCTCACCGGTTTTGGTCTGGAAGCGGGTGATGATCCGGCATTTGACTACGTCATCCAGGCGACCACCGGCGTCGCCGCGCTGACCGGCGATCCGCTTGGACCACCGACCTTGCCGGGATACTCCGCGGCTGACAATTCCGCCGGACTTACTGCTGCCCTTGGATTGCTGGCGCAAATCGTCTCTGGCCGCGGCGGGCAGGTCGAGGTATCGCTGCGTGATGTAATGCTTTCCCAGCTGAACTATCGCGCGTCGGCCTACCTCAACGACGGCATCGAGCCAGCACGGTTGCCGATGGGTGCCCACTCGTATTATGTTCCGGCACAGCTCTTTCCGACTGCGGACGGATTCCTGGCACTGTTCATCACCCACGACAAATTCTGGCGGCTATTCGCCGCGGAGGCCAACATCGTGGGGCCGGCGACAATGAGAGAGCGGGCCGAACGGCGCGATGAGGTGCTCGCCGTGGTCGCCAGCGCTCTGGCCACCGATACCGCCGCGCATTGGGAGTCGCGCCTGCGTCCGTTGGGCGTACCCGTCGCTGCTGTCCGAACGCTGCCCGAAGCACTCGGCG
>NZ_DATNJW010000221.1:0-18355 GCF_035603715.1 Mycobacterium sp.
GCGCAGCTTTGCCCATTGGTCCGGGTGCTCGCAGAGCACCTGCACTGACGCCGACAGTTGGTTTCGCGTCGTGTCTGTTCCCGCCATGAGGAATCCGGCCGCCAGCATGCGGAGTTCGTCGAGATTCAGCCGGTCGCCGTCGCTTTCGGCGCGAATGAGCTCCGACAGTAAGTCATCGGTGAGGTGGTCTCGGCGGGCTGCGACCATGTCGTCGACGTAGGCGTCGAGTTCGCCCCATGCGCGCATGATCGCGGCCTCGTCGAAGGTGACGTCAGGCTGAAAGTTGAGGGCCTTGAAAATCTCTTCGGTCCAGTCCGCGAATAGCTGCCAATCTTTGCGTGGCGCACCGAGCAGCGCGCAGATGATCGGGGTCGGGTACTGATACGAGATGTCGGTCACGACGTCGCAGCGTCCGGCGTCCATGACCTGGTCGATCAGCCCGTTGACCACGTCGTGGATCGTCTCTTGGAGACGTGATGTCGCCCGGGGTGTGAACGCCCTGGATACCAGCTTGCGCAACCGGGCATGCGACGCACCGTCTAGGCCAAGGAGGCTGTTCGCCATTTTGTCGAACAACGGCCCCGACGTGACGCCTTGCGCCGCCAGGGTGACACCGGGTGGTAGGCGGAATCTGTTGTCGCGCAATATGTCACGAGCCATCTCATAGGACAGGATTTCCGGACCGAGAGGCCCGATTGCGATAGGTGAACTCGATTGCGCGTTTCGGACGTCCTCGACGACGTCATGCGGAGTGGCGCTGAGGTCGTAGCTAAACGTGGGTAGGCCACCGTCGAAGACAGTGGGAGCGGTGCTGTTCGCGTTCATCGGATGACTCGCCTTCCAATCCCGCCTACCTAGACGGGCCTACGGACGTATTTTGTCAAAGCGTATGACCAGCTCCTGCTGAACGTCAATGACGATTGAATACTCCCAGGTAGTAGAACAATTCTGTTGATGTGATCATACAATGTCGCACCTAATGTCCATATCCAAGCCAGACGCGGCCACATGGGCATTTATCTCGAACCGTACTTCCAAGACCGTGGGGATCGGCATCGCTCTCTCCTACGTTCGGCCTGTCTCTAGCAACATCCGTTCTATTGGTTGAATGACCGGCTCGTGCGAGCATCAGGGCTATCCAGACTTGACTTGAGGCCCAACTCTTTCGTCCTGGTCGGCTAATTCGGTGAGCCACTCGGTGAGGAGGGTGTGCTCCGCGTCGGTTAGCGGGGGTGCATCACCGTCGCGGATGGCCTCCCTGAGCGCCGCGGCGCGCCCGCGTATCTCTGCGGATGCGCCGTCATGGGGCCGCCGATTATCGACGTCGGCGATGGCCGAAAGCGCATTCTCTCGAGCGATGGCCGACAACCGTGGGTCTCGCTCGGGCGGCGGCACCACGATCTGCGTCATGACGAAACCCACGCCGCAAGAATGGAACAGTTGAGTCGCCCGCTCGACACTCATTCGTAGGTAGCCCTGATCGGCGAGCCGGCAGATGACCTGTTGCAGTAGGCCGATGGTTTCCCGCGCTGCAGACGGCGTTACCCCGGGACGGCCCCTGCCATATGTGAGCTGATAGCAATCCGGGCGTGTGAAACCGAACTCGACGTGCTGATCCCAGAGTCCACGCAGATCGGTCACCGGATCGCCGGACTCCGCGAGGAGGCGACGCTTGTCGGCTAGGTACTCCCGCAGGACGAAGCTGGTAACGGCGTCGAGCAGGCCCTCCTTGTCGCCGAATTGTCGATACAAGGTCGGCGGCTGGATGCCTGCGGCCGCAGCCACCGCACGAGTGGAGACCGCCTCAACACCACCCGTCTCGAGCAGGTGGGCGGCGGCGCGCAAGGCCCGGTCCGACGTGGAGGGGGAAGCGCTGGATATTTCGGTCATGTTTCCAACGGTAACAGATTATTGATAACAGTAGAGTATCGATGATACGTTCTACGCGTTATCACCGGAAACACGGATCGTGCGTGGTCGTGGGAGGGAATTATGATTTTGAAAGCTTCGGACGCGTATGACGTCGTCATCGTGGGTGCCGGAACAGCCGGCTGCGTTCTCGCCGGGCGACTCTCGGAGGATGACGCCGTACGGGTGTTGCTACTCGAGGCGGGCGCCGGAAGCGTCCCTGCAGCCTGCGCGAACCCGCCGGACTGGCCGACGTTGCTGCACACGCCGGCCAATTGGGCTGGCCCGATGGCGATGCAAGCCGCGACGGGAACGACGCCGCTCATCGGCCGTGGCCGGGGCGTGGGTGGGTCGTCAGCGATCAATGCGATGTTGTTCGCCCGCGGGCACCATGACAGCTACGCCGCGTGGTCGGACGCCGGCGCCAAGGGCTGGTCCTTCGACGACCTGCTGCCGTACTTCAGGCGCAGCGAGACTGCTGCCCATGGTGATCCGGCACTGAGGGGCGTGGCCGGGCCGATTGTCGTGGCGCCGGCCGATCGGCCCAACGAGGTACTGCGTGACCTCCTGTGCGGAGCATCGCAGCGTGGTCACCGATTGGCGGCCGATGTCAGCGGCGGAGTCGAGCTTGGCTTCGGCCCCGCCGATCTGACCATCGTCGAGGGTAAACGGCACAGTGCGGCAGACGGCTATCTCGCCGACGCATTGCGGCGGCCCAACCTCGATTTGGTTTCGAACGCATTAGTTCATCGCGTCATCCTGGCGAGGGGGCGTTGCACCGGGGTGGAGTACGACACCGGCGCCGGTCCCGTCGTGGTCGCGGCGGACGAGGTGATCCTGGCCGCGGGCGCTATCGGGTCGCCCCAGGTGTTGATGCTTTCCGGGATAGGACCACAGGCTCATCTGCGCAACGTCGGCGTCGACGTGACGGCAGACCTACCCGGCGTCGGCGCGAATCTTCAGGACCACCCGTTGAGCGGCATCATCTATGCGGCCAGGCGACCAGTTCCGACCGGTACACGCAACCACGGCGAGATCATCGGTCTGCTCCGTTCGAGCGCGGCTACTCGCGCAGCGCCCGACATTCAGCTGATCTTCGTCGACACCGCTGCGGTCACCGGCGTCGACATGCCTAACAGCTTTTTGATCGGGGTGTCGGTCTTGCTGCCCTATAGTCGCGGAAGCGTCCGGCTGGCCGGGCCCGCACCCGATCTGCTGCCGGTGGTCGACCCGAATTACTTCGGCGACGACCGCGACATGGTCACCATGCTCGAGGGGTTGGAGATTGCCCGCGATATCGGTACAGCCCCCGCCTTAAAGGACTGGCGTGCCGAAGAATTCGCGCCAGGGCCCGAAGCGAAGGATGAAGTTGCCCTGCGCAGCTTCATCCAGGCCTCAACGACGTCCTACTTCCACTACGCGGGCACTTGCGCGATTGGCGACACGGAAAAATCCGTCGTGGACAGCGATCTGCGGGTGCACGGGATCAGCGGGCTTCGGGTGGTCGACGCATCGGTGATGCCGACGATCCCGTCGAACAACACATTGGCCACGGTCTACGCGATCGCCGAACGTGGCGCAGACCTCATTCGACAGGGCTGAAGCCGCCGTCAATGGGTCGAGACGCAGAAGCGCTAATGATTTCACAACGATCTGCAGCCATCCGCACACTGCGTACCTGAATTATGCGCTGCAACAGAATGTTCCACTCCGTTCCACTGCTCCAGCCGAGAGGAGTAGCCATGCCCGGGCGTATACGCATCCGGCTGCGCGCAGTATTAGCAGTTTCGCTGATGTTCTGCGATACGCATCACCGCATGCTGGCGAGCATGGGCGAGCTTGGCCGATGGGTGGATGCGTCGCCGCTGAACTGGGGCGAGTTGGGCGTGAGCGCGCTGCCGACCGGAACGGTCACTTTGCTGCTGGCCGACATCGAGGGCTCGACTCGGCTGTGGGAGACCCACCCCGACGAAATGACCGCCGCTGTCGCGCTCCTCGACCAGGCGGTGACTGCCGCGATCGCGGCGCACGACGGAGTCCGCCCGGTCGAGCAAGGCGAAGGCGACAGCTTCGTGATCGCATTCGCTCGTGCTTCAGATGCGGTGGCCTGCGCGTTCGATCTACAGCGTGCGTCGCTGGCCCCGATCAACTTACGCATCGGGGTACACACCGGCGAGGTGCGGCTGCGCGACGAAGGCAACTACATCGGACCGACGATCAACCGGACCGCACGATTGCGTGACCTGGCCCATGGCGGGCAAACAGTGTTGTCGGGTGCGACCGAACCGTTGGTTGTCGACCAGCTCCCGCCCGGTGTTTTGCTGACCGACCTTGGCACCTATCCGCTGCGCGATCTGCCCCGGCCCGAACGGGTGGTCCAGCTGTGCCACCCCGACCTGCGCAACGACTTCCCGCCGCTGCGATCACCCAGGGGGCAGGTTCGCCAGAGAAATAGCAGATCAGAGACAGTTTCGGAGAAATCTTGAAGAGCTAATATCGGGTAAGCTCGCGGCTCATGGGCAAGCAGACCAAAGGCGAAGGCATGACTGCCGTGCGCATCGGCATCACCAGCCTTGCACGCGCTCTGGTTAGCGCCTCGATGGTGCTGACCGCCGCCATTATTTGCGCCGGCGCGGCAGGCGCCGACCCAAGCCAGCAGGATCAGTTTCTGGCGCTGCTCGCACAAGAACAAATTCCACCTGTAGATGACGGTGAGGTGCCTGGTGTCGTCGCCCGGGCACAGCAAATTTGTGGCCAACTCAACGGCGGCACCCCGGTCGACGCCATGGTCAACGAAGAGATGAACCGTGGGTATGGGGAAAATCCGGCTTTACACCTATACGCCGACCGCGTTAGGCGAACCGCAATTAGGTTCGTCACCGCATCGGTGAAGGTTTACTGTCCACGCCATCAAGGCGAGCTTCCGCCGTACGAGTAAGTCACTGAGCTGGCCGGCTCCATGTTCTATCCTCGCGGCGTATATAGGAAGGTATGGAGCGCGAAAAGACGACCGGGCTGGTCGAGCTCTGGAGCAAAACGAAAGGCGAGCTTGAGTCCCGCGTCTTCCAGGACGAAGACCAGTTCGTGCTGGTTGTCAGAAGGATCCAGCCGGGACAGCCGAAGCAATACGTCTTCTGGCACCCGTATCCAAATCTCGAGGCGGCGAAAGCGCAAGTTCCTAGCTAGCTCGACGGCGGTCGGGCCAGCTCCACATAGTCCGCTGGAAGCGGCGTCAAATGATGTAGGGCGCGATCAGAGTGGTTGCACCCAACACGACCAACCCGATCACGAATGCGACGATCGTAAAGCCCATCACCTGACGGACATTGAGCTTTGCGATCGCGAGCAGGGGGAGTAACCAGAACGGCTGGATCATGTTCGCCACTCCCTCGCCGACGGCGACCGCCATCGAGATCAACCCGAGGTAGGCCGGCGAGCGTTGCCCGATCGCCAGCGCCGCGTCGACCGCGATCGGGCCCTGCACGGCCCAGTGCCCGCCACCCGACGGCACGAACAGGCTGATGACCAATGAGCCGATGAAGGTCAGGAACGGCAGCGTGTACTGGGTCGCGCCGCTCACGACGGTCTGGGCCAGCAGCGTCTGCAGCGGCTTGGCCCCATGAGCCGCGTGCGAGGGCAGATAGCCCAGCAGGCCGACCAGGCCGCCATACAGCGGATACTGCAGCAGCAGTGGACCGGACACTTTCGCGGCGCCGGTGAATGCCCGGATGAACCGGATCGGCGTGCGGTGCAGCAACGCACTGGTGATCGTGAACAACATGATCATCGATGAGATGTTCAGCGCGAAACCGCTGATGCAAAAGTAGGTGATGCCCGCGGCGAACACGAGAACATTCAGGATCCACAAGTTCTCCAGCCACTCAGCAAACGTTTTCTTGCCCTCGGCCCTAACCTCGGGCTGGTCCTCGTCCTCGAACACGGCGGCATCGGGCGCGAGGCTCTGGGCAGGCTCCATGCGCCAGATCGCCAGCGCGAGTAGCGCCAGCACGACGATCACCGACAGCCAGCTATAGGGCTCAAAGATCGTCAGTTTCAGTGGCACCGTGATGCCGGTCAATTTGTGGATCACGTTGATCGGGCTGCCGTTGTCCGTGTTCGCCAGCGCAATCGACGACGAGAGTCCCTGCGTCCAGACGATGAAGCCCATGAACGCCGCCGCGATGAGGTAGCCGAAATGCGCCTCGGTAAAGCGCTTCGCGACCTGCCGGGCGACCAGCGCGCCTGCTACCAGCCCGAGTCCCCAGTTCAGCAGGGAGAGAACAGCGCTCACGCCAAAGCAGAGAAGGGCTCCCTGGACCTGGTTCTTCGGCTTGCCGGCGATGGAGACGATGGCCCGCTTCAGGACCGGCGCCTCGGCGAGCGTGTAGCCCGTCACCAGGATGAGGACCATCTGGAAGGCGAACGTGAAGATGTTCTGCGATCCCCACACACCGCCATACCACGCCTTGAGCATGCCGCTGGACGAGGCGCCGTTCACCAAAAAGGCGACCAGCGCGGCGACGATGACGGTGAGGATGACGGCGAACAGGTACGGGTCGGGCATCAGGCGTTCGACATACCGCACACACAGCGCGGTCAGGGATTGCATGACGCCGCCGTGTTTCGGACGTGGTGGCTTCGGGGGTTCGGGCTCGGCCTCTGGCGCTCCGCTCGTGGCCTGGCTTGTGGCCTTCGGGTCTTCGCTCGTCGTCATTGACCTACCCTCGCTCGCGGCGTGTCGTTGCCAGTGGTCGCCCGGCGGCCACTTCGCCTGGCGCGGGCTGCCGGCTCGGCCTACCCGACTCCCGGCGTGGGCTGTCGCTGCGGCGGTAGGGGAGTTGGCGAGGCCTGCGTGATCTGTTGACCCATGTGCTGAGGGCAGTAAGCGCTCGCGGCGATCATGGTGAACTGGGCGGCTCCGTCGGCGTTAAATCCAGGATTGCTCGACGACACGCTGCTGATGACGACAGCTTGGGGATTGCCCTGGTTCATCAGTTCGCATGCCTCTTTGCCGACCGCGACGGCGACAGTTGGGTCCTGGTAGGTGATGCCGGCCTTGGTGAGTGCCGCCAAAAAGCTCGCGTCGGGCCCCGAACTGCCCGGATCGGCCTGGGCCGGCGTGGCCACGCCGAGCACCGTGGCGAAGCCCGCAAGCATGACAAGAAATCGCATGGCGTCATCCTCGTACAGATCGGCGCCATTTTCTTGTCCGATTTCAACGCGTGGATGACCATTACTTATCCAGCGGATTACGCGCCGTGCCGATCGGCCAGACCGGCGATGACGGGCGGATTGGGCGCCGGAAGCGCTACTTAGCCGCGGGATTTTCTAGTACGACGGCGACGCCTTGGCCCGATCCAATGCACACGCCTATGACGCCGTAGCGCGCACCGCGCTCATGTAGTTCGGTGGCCAAGGTGAGTACGTAGCGGGTTCCTGTGGCGCCGAACGGATGTCCTATCGCAACGGCGCCGCCGTTCGGTGTCAGCTTGTCGTCGGGAACGACGAAGCCGTCGAGCTGGTTTGGCAGTTCGCGCAAGACGCCGAGAGCCTGGGCGCTGAATGCTTCATGGACCTCCCAAACGTCGATCTGCTCAGGGGTCAGGCCCGCACGGCGGATGGCCATCGGGATGGCCCACGCCGGCGCCAGCCCCATGACGAGTGGATCGATCCCGTAGACGGCGCTGGAAACCACCCGGGCCAGTGGCTCAACTCCGAGTTCGGCCGCTCTCTCGCCGGAGGCGACGACGACGGCGCTGGCTCCGTCGGTGAGGGGAGTGGAGTTGGCTGCGGTCATCTGGGTGGTGCCTGGTTGCACAGGCAGTGCGGCGAGCGTTTCGGCGGTGGTGTCGTCGCGGATGAATTCGTCGTGCTCAGCCAACCGCGCGGGGGTTTTCTTCGTCGCCGGGATGGGCACGCTCATGATTTCTTTGGCGAATCGGCCACGGTCGCGTGCGGCCTTGGCGTGCTGCTGGGACCGCAGCGCAAAAGCGTCGATCTCCTTGCGGCTCAACGAGTAACGGTCGGCGACGTTTTGCGCGGTCTCGATCATGCTGATGTAGGCGTTGCGCGCCAGCAGCGCCGGGTTGGGCGGCCCGCCTGCCCCGGACCACATGGTGTCGAGCATGAGCACCGGGCCTCGTGGGCTAAACGGCGCCTCGCCTTTCATCAACGCCCATCCCGACCGTGACATCGATTCGACCCCGCAGGCGATCCCGACTCCAAGATCACCGGCTTTGATGGAATGGCTGACGCTGACCAAGGCGCTCAGCGACGAGCCGCAGTACCGGTTGAGGGTCGCCCCGGCGACGGAGTCGGGGAATCCCACGGCCAGCGCCGCCCAACGGGCGATATCGCCCATCCCCTCGTGGGCCGGGTTGACGCAGCCAGCGATGATGTCCTCGACCGCCTCCATGGGAACGCCGACGCGCTCGCACGCGCCTTTCATGGTCATGCCGAGTAGCTCATCGGTGCGGATGCCCGACAATGTGCCGCCGTAGCGGGTGAACGGTGTGCGCACTCCACCAAGAACGTAAGCCTCAGTCATCGTTGACCTTTCGGACTATCCGGCGGGTTTTCAGTTGTTGCGATCAGGATTGGGTGACGCTGGAGAAGTTTAGGCTCATCCGCGGCCCGGCCGGGGCCTTCTGCTTAGGCACGCAATGTTGCCAGTCGCGCTGGCAGCGGCCCTGCATGATGATCAGGTCCCCGCCATCGGGGGTGAACACCGTGCTGGGCCCGCCGCCGAACTGACGGACCAGGAACCTGCGCGGCGCACCTAGGCTGAGCACGGGTACGACTGCCGTCGGCGCCTTATGCGCCGGGCGATCGGCGTGCCAGCCTGTTCCGTCGTGGTTGTCCCGATACCAGTTCATCCAGATCCGGTCGTACGGTACCCCGAGACGCTCGCTGAGCGTGCCGGCCAGCTCTGCCAGCAGCACAGGTGCCACGCTCAAATCCAGGTATTCACCGGTGAGCCGCGGTTCCTCGACCCGGCGGTCGAACATCCAGCGCTGACGCTGTTCCCACACGTCGAGGGTGGCCAGCTCGGCGAGGAGCCGATGATGTCCGGTGAGGAACCTGGGCACGTGGGTGATCGATGAGTGCTCGTCGAGCCGGTGGAGTGTGGAGGATTCGAACGCGTCGGGATGGATGGCAGGGGTGTCGGCTTCATCGTCGTCGAACAGCGACGCCTGGTACGCGCTCGTCATCGTTGCCTCCTCCCTGCCGATCGCTAACCTGCCGTTCCAACCTCGATGGCCGGCAAAATAGTCCTGTCCATGGCCATCGTCTGCTGACGTGAATTCGACATGGCCGCGGCGTGACGGTTCGAGATGCCTTCCGGCGATTCGTCGAACAGTGTGGCCGGCCCGGGCTATGAATCAAAGGTGAGCAACCACCACGTGAACCTAACCCCGCAGGAAAACTCGTTGATCGCCGAGGCTCATCCCGACGCTCTGGCCCGCATGGACGCGAAGTCGTTGAAAGATCTGCAGAACCGGCTCAGGCAGGCACGCGAGAAGAACTTCAGCTTGCTACGCCGCCAGGGTGCGGCGCGCGTCGAGGCCGAAGGTGCCCGCGGCGCCGCCCAGCCGGCCAACGAAAAGCGCGGAGAAAAGGTGGAGGTTTTCGACGAGGCGCTGGCTCGGGTGAACGAGCGCCTAGACGCCGTAAGTCACGCCGAGTAGCGGCGGGGCTCCGGGCCAAGGTCAGAAGCGCTGCGCATCAGCTCGCCGCGGCAGACACGGTCCCCTCGCGGACAGGTTCCGGCGAATCGTTCTCAAGATTCTCGCGGTGCCGTCCGTAGACCCACTCGAACACCGGTGTGGCCATGAGTGTGGTGACGATAGCGACGAGGACAAGAATGCTGAACAGCGTGGGGGTGATGATGCCGGCTTGGAGTCCGATGTTGAGCAGGATGAGTTCAATGAGTCCGCGCGCATTCATCAGCGAGCCCAGCGCGACAGACTCGCGCAATGGAACCCTTCGCAGCCGCGCCGCGAGCGTGCATGCGATTCCTTTGCCCGCAATCGACACCACGAGAATTCCGAGCGTTACCGCCCACAGCTTCGGGCTGTTCAACAAGCCGATCTGCGTGTTGAGCCCGGAATAGACGAAGAACAGCGGCAGCAGAAATGTGGTGACGAGCGGCTCGAGGTTGGCGGTCAGGCGCTGGGCGAAGAAACCGGAAGGCATGGCGACGCCAAGGATGAAAGCGCCGAAGATCGCGTAGATGCCGACGGTGTCAGTAAGCCAGGCGCAGGCCATGAGCAGGATCAGGACTGTGCTCAGCACCGGTGCGGTGATCGCGTTGTGGCGTTCGGATACAGCCCCGAGGCCGCGCAACAGTTTGCGCCCAATTGTCAAGAGCAGCAACGTATACAAGATTCCGCCGATGATTGCGGTAGCCGCGACGGCGATGCTGCCGCGGTGTATTGCGAGCACCGTTGCCAGAATGCACCAGGACAGCGCGTCGTCGGTTGCGCCACACGCCAATGCGAGCGTTCCCAAAGGCGTTCCGGAAAGCCCTCTTTCGTAGATGATTCGAGCCAGCATGGGAAATGCGGTCGTCGCGATCGACGCCCCCAGGAACATCATCGCCATCGTGAGCGTGACACTCTTGTCGAAGTAGGTTCCGCTCGCGAGCAGAGGCGCAGCAATCAACGCACCCAGCGCCAGCGGCGTGAGGATGCCCGCTGCGGAGACCGCGACCGCGGTGCTGACCCGATGCTTGATCAGGTTGACGTCGAAGTTGAGTCCGATCAGGAACATGTAGAGGACCAAGCCGATCTGCGCGGCGGTGTACAGCACGACGTTCGACGGCCCTGGCGGAAAAAGGTGGTGCTGGACGTCGGGGGCGACCCGACCCAGCAGCGAAGGGCCGAGTAGGACGCCCGCAACCATTTCACCGACGACTTGTGGCTGGCCGAGGCGCTGTGACGCCAGACCCACCACACGGCAGGCAATGAGAATGACGGCCAGTTCCAAGAAGAAATGGGCGGCTGTTGCTGCGGGCATGGGGTATGTCCTCGAGGTTCGCCTGACTCTTCGCTTCTCCGCTTGCCAGAGACCCGGATTAGTGTAGCTTCTTAAATGTTAAGTAACTGTCCTATCCGAACAGCGGGAGGGACTTGTGGACGTACACGCGCAGCTGTCACAACTGAGCCCGGAGGCACGCGCAGCGCTGGCACAAAAGATCAAAATGCGTCTGGTGGAGGACGACACCGCTCATTCGGATCACGATGTGGCCATCATCGGAGGGGGCGTCGCGGCGCTCACATTGGCACTTGAGCTTCGGCGTACCAGACCGGGATCGCGCCTTCTCATCATCGAGCCACACGCCCACCCGATACCAGAGATCACCCACACCGTCGGCGAGTCCACAGTCGAGATCGCCGCGCAGTACCTCCGGGACCGCCTCGAGTTGGCCGACCACCTGAATACCTCGCAGTTACGCAAAATGGGTCTGCGAATGTTCTTTTCGCACGACGGTAATGCCGACATCGCACAGCGGATGGAACTCGGCAGCTCCTCTTTCACCCCTCAGGTCACCTACCAAATCGACCGAGCCAGGCTGGAGAACGAGCTGAATCGACGCTGCCTGTCGGAAGGTGTCGAAATCACCTCTGGGCGAGTCACATCTGTCGAGCTCGGCTTCGGAGGGCAACCCCATACTGTTCTCGTTCAGCACGGCGAAACCACCAGTTCCACCTCGGCACGTTGGGTGGTCGATGCTTCTGGACGCAACCGGGCGCTGCCCCGCCAATTGGACCTCAAACGCAGCAACGAACACCACTGCAACGCCGTTTGGCTGCGGGTTGCGACCGAAATCGACATCGGCCAGTGGAGCGCCGACCCGAGCTGGCAGGCACGACTCGTTGAAGGCGACCGGGCGATGTCCACCAATCACCTGATGGGCGAGGGCTACTGGGTGTGGTTGATCCGACTCGCGTCCGGGGCCACCAGCGTCGGCATTGTCGCCGATCCCGCCTTCCATCCGTTTAGCGATTTCAACACTCTCGCCAAAGCCCGGGCGTGGCTTACCGAACACGAACCGCAGTGTGCGGCCGTCCTGGCACGGCACGAACACCTGATCAAAGACTTCCGGGTGATGAAGAAGTACAGCCACGGCGCCACGAAAGTGTATGACGCACAGAGCCGATGGTGCCTCACCGGCGACGCAGGCGTCTTCCTCGACCCGCTGTACTCATCTGGGCTGGACCTCGTCGCGATCGGCAACGGCCTGATCACCGACCTGATCACCCGCGATCTCGACGGTGAGAATGTCGTCGCACGGTCTGGCATAAACGACTCGCTGTTCCGGTCGCTCACCGAAATGTGGCTCAACATCTACTGCAACCAGTACAAACTCATGGGCTCGCCGGCTGTTATGACGGCGAAGGTGATCTGGGACATCGCGTTCTACTGGGGCTTCTTAGGCCTGATGTACAGCAACGGCCGATTCGTCAGTGTCGCCGACGACCCCGGGGTGGTTCCACACCTGGAAGGCCTTATCGAGTTGAGCAACCGGATGCAGCGGTTCTTTCGGGAGTGGGCTTCGGTCGAGAACACTCGTCCTTCTGCGCAATTCGTCGATCTGTACTCGCGGCACAACTTCATGGTGACGCTGCACACCGCGATGATGGGAAAAGCGTCGGACTTCGCGGCACAATTCGATGCAAACGTGCGGATGCTCCGTCAGCTGGCAGGCCAACTGATCGAAACGATACTCACAGATAAGTGTCGCGAATTTTCCGACGACGATGTCATGCAGCAAGTACAGGCGTGGCAG
Organism: Mycobacterium sp.; assembly: GCF_035603715.1. Classification (GTDB taxonomy): domain Bacteria; phylum Actinomycetota; class Actinomycetes; order Mycobacteriales; family Mycobacteriaceae; genus Mycobacterium. The sequence goes on from NZ_DATNJW010000221.1 coordinate 12,701, forward strand.
CGAGACTCCCTTCTTCGAGAACTCCGATCCACCTATCGCCAGGAGCAAGACGGCGACCCGCTCAGCCAGGAGTGGATCGTCCGAACCGCTCCCGAACTCGAATTCAGTTGAGCAGGCCACACATCCATTCTGACCGGCGGTCCGGGCATTGATGAATCACTGGTGGTTAGGTCGATAAGTTGAACACCCCTGCCGAACAAGGCCTTAACAAGCCACTCGCGATCGTCGGGATCGGCTGCCACTTTCCCGGCGGCGCCCTCACCCCGGACCGCTACTGGGATCTATTGCGTAGTGAAACCGACGCTACCTGTGTCGTTCCCGAAACACGCTGGAATGCGGCCAAATACCATGATCCGAACCCGAACAAGGCGGGCAAGATGGCCACCCGCCGAGGCGGGTTCCTCAGCGAAATTGATCAGTTCGATCCGCAGTTCTTCGGCATCTCGCCTCGCGAGGCGAACTTGGTCGATCCCCAGCAGCGCCTCTTGCTGCGGACCACATGGGAAGCACTAGAAGACGGCGGGATATCCGCCGATAGTGTCGCCGGCACTGACGTCGGGGTTTTTGTAGGCGGCTTCACCCTCGACTATCAACTTCTCCAAAACCAAGGCCGCACAAGCCGTTACCGATTCAAAACCCATTCCGCTACCGGAATGATGATGACGATGCTGGCGAACCGGATCTCGTTCGCCTTCGACTTCCGCGGACCCAGCATGACCGTCGACACTGCATGCTCGAGCTCGCTCGTCGCGGTACACCTTGCAGCGCAGAGCCTCTGGAACGGCGAATGCGACCTGGCACTCGCCGGCGGCGTCAACATCATGATCGGACCCAACACGGCGATCGCGGAATCCAAGAGTGGGTTTCTCGCACCGGACGGGCGATGCAAGGCCTTCGATCAGTCCGCTGACGGCTACGCGCGGGGCGAAGGTGGCGCTATCGTCGTGATCAAGCCCCTGGCCCAGGCGCTGTGCGACGGCGATGCCATCTACGCGCAGATCCTCGGCTCAGCGGTATCCCAGGATGGCCACACCGACGGCATCACCGTGCCAAGCGCGGAAGCTCAAGAAGCAGCCATCAGGTCCGCCTTGCGACGGGCCCGGGTTCAGCCCAACGACGTCGGTTATGTGGAAGCACACGGCACGGGAACCCCGGTCGGCGACCCAGTTGAGGTTCGGGCTCTCGCCAACGCACTCGCCTCTGAACGTCCGCCAACCAACCCGCTCGTCATCGGGTCGGCCAAAACCAACATCGGCCATCTCGAGGCCGGCGCAGGCGTCGCCGGACTGATCAAAGCTGCGTTGGTACTCAAACACGGATACATTCCGGCGAACCTGCATCTGCACAATCCAAGCGATCAGATTCCGCTGGGGGAGCTGAGTATCGATATCCCCCAAGCCGGTCGCCCCTTCCCCGACTGCACGCGGCGGGTGGCGGGCGTCAACTCTTTCGGCTTCGGCGGCACCAACGCCCACGTGGTGCTCGCGGAGCCCCCCGCCCCGCTCGGGGCCAACGGCTCGAAACATTCTCAGCAACTGCCCATTGCTGTCTTGCCGATCTCGGCGCGCACCGAGGAAGCGCTCGTTGCCACAGCCCGTCAACTGACCGAGCATGTGGGCGCACACCCTGACGTCACACTGTTCGATCTTGGCTACACGCTCAGTCGGCGCCGAACACATTTGAACTATCGCCGAACCCTTGTCGCGGACAGCATCACCGATGCAAGAGAACAGCTTCAAGCCCTCGCCAACAGCGGGCAGATCTCTGCGAGCCGCACCGGCCCGACGGCACCCAAGCTGGCATTTGTCTGTACCGGCATGGGCCCGCAGTGGTGGCAGATGTGCCGCGACCTGCTCGATGTGTATCCCGTGTTCACCGACAGCATTCTGCGCAGCGATCGCGAGTTGTCCCGCCACACGAACTGGTCGCTGGTCGAGGAACTTCGGGCCGATGAAACCTGTTCGAGAATGGCCGAAACAGCTGTCGCGCAGCCCGCCAACTTCGCCATTCAGGTCGCGCTCGCCGAGCAGTTGAAGCACTACGGGATCACCCCGGACGCGGTGATCGGCCACAGCGCCGGCGAAGTAGCCGCCCATTATTTGGCCGGAGTCTTGACCTTCGAGCAAGCGATTCATGTCATTTATCACCGAAGCCGCCTGCAGCAACGCACCAGTGGACTGGGCCGCATGCTCGCGGTTGGCCTCAGCGCCGAATCATTCGTGGAGAAGATCGACACCAAAACGCGCGACGCAATCGGGCAGCGGGCATCGATCGCCGCGATCAACGGCCCGTCAACAGTGACCGTCGCCGGTGATAGCGACGTCCTCGACGATATCGCCGGTCAACTCGACGACCTGCAGATCTTCAACAGATTTCTCAACGGAAACGTCCCCTATCACACCCATTACATGGACGCCATCAAAGGCGACCTGGCCAGCGCGTGCGAGGAACTGGCTACCGGCGCGGCGGCGATTTCACTGTATTCCACTGTCACCGGCGAACGGTTGGACGGGTATTCCGACGCCACCGCGTATTGGTGGCAAAACACCCGTGCCACAGTTCTTTTCGAACCTGCGGTGCGCCGCATGCTCGATGACGGATATACCCACTTTGTCGAGCTGGGCCCGCATCCTGTCCTCGCCGCATCACTTTTCGAAATAGCCGCATCCCACAAAACCGAAGCCGTCGTCTTGGCGACTCAGCGGCGTAACGAGGACGACAGTCGTACGCTCATGAATTGCGTTGGCGCGCTGCATTGTCACGGTCATTCGGTCGCCTGGGATGCGCTCTACCCTCGCGATGGCGCGCGACTTCTCAAACTTCCTTTGTACCCGTGGCAGTCCAAGCGCTACTGGAACGAGACTCAGGAAGCGGCCGAGGACCTCCATTACCACCCGGTGCATCCATTGCTGGGGCAGCCGGTCAGCGGGGTACATCCGACCTGGGAAGTCGAGTTGAGTACCGCCTCCGCGCCCTTCCTGGCCGACCATGAGGTGCAGGGGAGCACTCTCGTACCCGGCGCCGTATACATCGAAATGGCCTTGGCGGCAGCTAAAGCCACCTACGGGTCGACTGATTACAGCGTCGACAACCTGGTGCTTCTGCGCGCAGTCATCCTGGACGAAACCTGCGATCCCATCCTGCGGACCACCCTCAACCGCGATACGGGAACCCTGGAATTTGCCGCATTCACGGCCACAACGGCAGGTGACGTCAAATGGACGATAGCAGCGACTGCAGAACTCAACATCTTGGCGCGGTCTGCTGACCGAGCCAAGATGCCTCGTCACGCAAAGCCCCTTAACGCCATTGATCGCGACGAGTTCTACACCAGGGCGCAAGCGGTCGGGTTCACCTACGGTGCCGCATTCCAGACCATTGCCGGCATCACGTCAGGAGACGGTTGGGCTACCGCCGATATCATGATCCCCGGACAGATCGCCGACGATGTCGATCAATACCGATTCCACCCGGCCCTCATCGACGGGGCCCTCCAAACTCTGATCGGCACAACGCTTCTTGGACGCGAGGCAGATGAAGGCGCCTACCTTCCCACTCGAATCAGGCGCAGCGCCATCTACCGTAGGCCTGAACAACACATGACCGCGCAGATCTCGGTGGTGTCGGCTACCAAGGACGAGATCGAAAGCGACATAACACTCTTCGGCGACGACGGAGTCTCGCTGGCCGTATTCACTGGTTTCACCCTGCGATCGCTGACCGCTTCATCAACTATGTCACCCGAGCGGGTAGACAAAGGTCTGTACGAGATTCAGTGGATCGAGCACACCAAGATCCAGAACGATCAGGCTGAGGAGGCACCGTTCTCGGAGAGCCTGTCCTGGTTGGTCTTCCTCGACGGCGGTGGCATCGGGACAACAGTGGCCGACCGATTGCGGCGCAGCGGCCACCACGTGCGGGTGGTCCTGCACCAAACCGTGACCGCGCTGACGAAGATTGACGGTGGCTACGCGCTGAACCCCCGGCGGCCCGAGCAACTCAACCAGTTGATTCAAACTCAACTCGAAAACGGACGTAACCTCGGCGGCATCATCAACTGCTGGCCGCTAGACATGCGCGCCGAATCCGACGGCAGTCACGCCGGGACGTCTGGTGAAATGAACGACCATCTTGGTGTTTTCACAATCCTGCATCTCGCCAAAGCCTTCGCGGAGCACGACACCATGGCGCCGCGGCTTTACGTGATCACGGCCAATGCGCAACCGGCATGTGGCACCGAAAGACTCGCCATCGAACAGGCCACGGTTTGGGGGCTCGGGCGCGTCGTCGGCCACCAAGAGTTCGTCAACCGATGGGGCGGACTGATCGACATCGACGACGCCGACGACCACATGGAGTCTGCATCGCGCGTCTGCGAGCACATTCTCTCTGAGGATCGCGAGGATCAGATCGCCATCCGGGGCCGCGCGACCTACGTCCCGCGTCTCCGCGCGAGCACGAGCCTGACGCAAGCTTTCCCAACCAAACTCACTCCCAACGCGACCTACGTCGTTACCGGTGGAATCGGGGCTCTCGGCCGCGTTGTGGCTACCTACCTGGCCGAACGCGGAGCACGTCATATTGCACTGCTGTCGCGAACAGAGATCCCGCCGAGAGAGCAATGGTCGCAACTGCCCGACGACCACCTGCATCGGGCGGCCGTTGACATGGTCCGCAAGATTGAGCGGCTCGGCGCTCGAGTAACTACCGCCAGTGTCGACATCACCGATACCGAACAGGTCGAAGAGTGGCTGACTAGCCATGCCCGAGACGGGGGCCGGCCGGTACGCGGAATCATTCACGCCGCGGGATCTGTCGACGATCGGCTTCTGGTGAACATGACCGAAGGCGACTTCACCACAGTTATGGCGCCGAAAATCAAGGGCGCCCAGGTCCTCCACAATGTATTTCACGAATCCGATCTGGAATTCTTCGTGATGTTCGGGTCGGCGGGGTCAGTCATCGCGTCTCCTGGACAAGGCAACTACGCGGCGGCAAACGCATTTCTCGATGCGTTCGCGCACTACCGACAGGCCCAGGGTCTGCCCGCTCTCACAATCGGTTGGGGCCCATGGTCAGTGGGTATGGTCGAAGAGCTCAAGCTGGAAAAAATCTACGCGCAGCGGGGGATCGAGCTCATCACGCCCGCGGCCGGCACCCGCATCCTCGATCGACTCATCAACCAAAAGATTCCCAACGTCATCGCGATCAGTGCTGACTGGGCGCGGGCCCGCCACGCCGGCCTCGGCGGCCAGCTGCCGCCCATGTTCGCCGAATTGGGCACACCCGAGACACTGGCCGACGCAAGCGATTCGGACTCGTCGGTACTCGATTTCCTCTCGGCATGTCCTCCCGCGGAACGGCTCGACATCGTCGCCGGCCATGTCCAACAGATCGCCGCGGCTGTGTTCGAGCTCGGGGTCGCCGATATCGGACTCGACGACGCCCTTGACGACATCGGTCTGGACTCCTTGATGGCGATGGAATTCAGGCTCAGGGTCAATGCGATGTTCTCGATAGATCTGCCGCTGCTCGAGCTACTCCGAGGCGTAAGTGTCAATTCGGTGGCCGCCAGAATCCTCACCGACCTTCACCTGACGAACGCCGGCCCCGCGGCGGTCACCGAAGAAGTGCCAGAGACCGACACCACTGACG